>JABDGP010000009.1 GCA_013285945.1 Bacteroidota bacterium
GCCTCTTGCTTTCTCAAGCGGTGCAGGCGCTGAGGCAAGAAAGACTATCGGCTGGACAGTGTTTGGCGGAATGCTTTCGGCGACCACGCTTGCAATTTTCGTTGTTCCGGTCTTGTTCGTATTAATTACAAAAATTGCCAATAGAAAAAAATTAGCAGTTCAATAATTAAACTAAAATCACTTAGAGAAAGAGGGCACTTTTAACAGGTGTCCTCTTTTTCATTTTCGGGCATTCGAAAACATCCAGCTTAAGAAATCAGGTTCGGCAAAGGCATTGTCCCAACTATTGTGATTCACTCCTGGGTACTCCGAATATTTTACCGAAGCTCCAATTGTCTTTAATTTCTCAACCATCTCTCGCGAATACTTCACATCGACCACTGCATCTACTGCTCCGTGAAATACCCAGAAAGGAATTTTTACAACTCGTTTGTCATAACGTTTTACATCGCCACCACCACAAATAGGCATGGCGGCAGCAAACAGTTTTGGAAATTTATATACAGCCTCGAATGTTCCCATCCCTCCCATCGAAAGGCCGGCGATATAAACTCTTTTCTTGTCAACGGCTTCTTCTTTAATTATTTTCTTTACAAGATCAATGGTGCCTTGCAGGGGCGCTTTTAGTTCACGTGTGTAATTAAAATCGAAAACCAGCGGAGTCTTAGTCCTATCGACAGTTACGCTGCCCCAGGTGCTTTCCGTAGCACACTGCGGAAACACAACTATGCAGGGAAATTTGCTTCTGGCTTCATCTGTGAGAAAGACCCTCGCTCCATGAGTCAGTTGTTTTTCGTTGTCGTTTCCCCGTTCACCTGAGCCATGAAGAAAAAGTACAAGCGGATACTTCTTGTGCATGTCGTAATTCTCGGGGAAGAGAATCCGGTAAGGAACATTGCCTTTGGGGCTTACAAATTCGTGTTTCTGATACAAGCTCAAGTCTTGCGCCACCGACATGCGACAGACAATCAAGAGAATGAAAAGGAGCATTTTTTTCATAGCTGGTCTTTTGTTAGGTACAAATTTGAGTAGATCAACCACTAACATGAATAAATTCAAGTGCCTTGTCGATCAAATTATTATGACTGGTTTCTATAATGTGAACTTGGTTTTGTTCAATATGTTTAGTTAAGGATTCTAAATCTTGTAAAGGAATAATCTTGTCATTTCGGCTAGCGATGACGATCAAAGTAATCTTATTGGTCTTAGTCAAGGATATTATCTCGTTCATATCGAATTTAAGGTGACGAAAATAAACCCAAGAGCCATAAACACGATTTCTTTTTTCTTCCGTATCCATTTGAGATTGCACAAAGGGAAGCAGTCTACTATCAGTCATCCTGAGAAACTTCACCATTTTCAACAATGCATTTAGTCTGTCGGGCTTGAGCACCATACTTTTAAATAGCGCTCGCATTGGTGCAGAACCCGTTGCCAGCGAATACCAAAAATTGACTCTGACTCCGTCGGGTGCAAGCAGCGTTACTTTTGTTACGCGGTCGGGAAATAATTCCAAAATCGCCAAAACGAACTTTGCGCCAATACTAAAGCCGGCTAGTTCGAAACGATCTATTTTTTCCTGTTTAAAGAATCGGGCCATTATTTCCCTGCAGTCTTCTTTTTCAAAAGGCCGGTCGGTTGCCCATATACTCGATCCATGGAAGAACAAATCAAAAGAGAAAACAGTGTACTCCCTTCTCAAAGGCTCGAACCACGGTTGGAATGCGAGATGATCCTGCCCGAAACCATGGAAAAGCAAAATGGCTTTAGGTCCATTCCATTCTTTATAATAAGAAAGGTTGTTGTTGAGATAGGAGATTTTACCAGCGATCATCGGTTAATCAGGGTCAGAGCAATTTATAGAGATTCATCCAATACTGTTCATTTCAATAGAATGATCAACTTTACAGAAATTTAGATTCTTTTTAAAATAATTCTGCTCACTGCCCGTCTCTACAATCAAATGAGCGGACGAATGGACTTAGCGATGTCACAAGTACAGCAAAACACATTCCTGAAGGAAAAGGACAAGTTGCTTGGATTTATCCGGAGCCGCGTGTCATCGGTGGAAGAGGCGGAAGATATCCTTCAGGATGTGTTTTACCAATTTGTGGCAGGCTTTGAGGCAATTGAATCGATCGACCGGGCCACGTCATGGCTTTACAGCGTAGCGCGAAATAAAATAATTGATCGCTACAGGCGAGATGCCGTGCGACCGCAGCGTGCTGATTTTGAATTAATATCCGGAAAGGATGATGAAACTCCACTGACGCTGCAAGAGATTTTGCCTGACTTGGGCAGTAGTCCCGAGTCGACATTATTGCGCGAAGCTATTTGGGATGAAATCACCGACGCACTTGCAGAGTTGCCTGCCGACCAGCGTGAAATATTTATTCTTAATGAAATTCAAGAAAAAGGTTTTCGTGAGATCGCCGAAGAGACCGGGGTTTCCATTAACACTTTGCTTTCGCGGAAGCGGTACGCAATCCAATCATTAAGAAAACGATTACAGAAATTTTACGATGATGTGACTAGTTGATTTAGAACTATTGACTACTGACCATTAACTACTGATTATTAACGAATAACTATAACATTAACAATATGAAAAGGGGAAACTGGATTGTGAAGATTGCGGCCTTTGTACTTGTAGCGATTGCGCTCATGGGCCTTGTGACTATGCTTTTATGGAACTGGCTTGTGCCTGATTTATTTCATGGCCCCGAACTTACGTTCTGGCAGGCGCTTGGCCTTCTGGCATTGACCAAAATTTTGTTCTGGACTTTCGGCAAAAAGCATCAAGGCCATGGCGGTCATTGGAGGCCATACTGGAAAGACAAATGGAACAATATGAACCCGGAAGACCGTGAGCGGTTTAAGCAAAAGATGAAGGACAAATGGTGCAACTGGGGCGAAAGCACTTCAACCAAAGATTCTGGCACTTCAATCGATTGAAGCGCATTTCGGAGAAGAAATAGCAAAATAATTTGTCAAAAACGCCAACCATTGACTAAAAAAGGCGTTACAGGAAACTACGGAAACTTTTAAAATGAATTAAGTTTCCGTAGTTTTGTGTCCACTATGGAAGAATTAGACACCAAAGAGAAGATTTTGAAAGGGGCTGAGGCTCTTTTTACAAAATTCGGAATACGCAGCATTTCAATGGACGACATAGCGCACCACTTGTCTGTATCAAAGAAAACGCTGTACCAGCATTTTGCCGACAAAGACGAACTAGTGACCATGGTAATGCAAGCGCACATGGAATATCAGAAGAAAGTTTACGAGACTATTACGGAGCAATCTGAAAATGCGATCGACGAATTGCACAAAATAGGTGATTGTGTACGCAAGCATGTAGCTGAAAGTAATCCTTCTCTTCTGTTTGATATTCAGAAGTTTCATTCCAAAGCATGGAACGTTTGGGTGGACTTCAAAAATAGATACATCCGGTGCTCGGTGGCCCGCAACATTGAACAGGGAATCAAAGAAGGTTACTTCAGATCAGACATCAATGTTGAAATCTTTGCCTTGTTCCGGCTGGCTACTATAGAAATTGTACATGACGAAAAAATATTCCCGAAGGACAAATTCAATATGACGGAGGTACACTCGCAGACATTTGAACATTTCGTTTACGGGCTGTGTACCGAAAAGGGAAAAAAGTTATATCAGAAATACAAAGAACACAACCAACAACCACACTTAAATTCAGTTTTATGAAGTCAGTTTACAAGTTATTACTAGTCGTTCCCTGCTGGATGTTTGCAATGCAATCAGCAAAGGCACAGTCTCTGCAGAACACTCAAGGTCAGTCGTTCACATTGCAACAATGTATTGATTATGCTTTAGAAAACTCGATTGCTGCACAAAATTCGATCCTTGATCAAAAAATTGCGACAGCAAGAGTTAAGGAGACTGTAGGTTTGGGTTTGCCTCAAATCAATGGAAATGTTTCGTTGACAAGCAACCCCATACTGCGCAGGTTTTTCGGACAGGTTCAAACCTTACAGGGTTTTGGCGGAGTTGATACCAAAACCCAGCAACCATTACTTCAAATTCCACATGCAAACGCAACAGATGTGGCGTCAGAGCAAAGTTTTTTCACATTGAAAAATAGCGGTGATGCTGGCCTTTCTGTTAATCAATTGATTTTTAACGGTTCCTATATTGTTGGACTGCAGGCTGCGCGGACATTTCAGGAAGTGGCAGTTAAAACAACCAATCAAACCAAGGAACAGATTATTCAATTAGTCACTAAAGCATATTATGCGGTTTTAATAAATAAAGAAAGAACTCAATTATTTACAAGCAATATTGGGCGGGTTGATTCACTTCTGAAAAATACCACCGCATTAAATAAAAATGGGTTTGCTGAAAGCATTGATGTAGACAGGATTCAGGTAACGTTGAACAATCTTATTGTAGAGCGCGACAAGTTTTTGAATATGGATGAACTGAGCCTTGCTCTGCTTAAGTTTCAAATGAACTATCCTCAGGATCAGCCCATCAATGTACTTGGAAGTATTCAGGACATGCAAGTAGCTGACTTGACAGATTATCCGAAGGATTGGGACTATAAAATCCGTCCGGATTACAAAGTTCTGGAAGCAAACAAGAGGCTTCAGGAATTGAATCTAAAAAATCAATATGCCAGCGCATTACCAGTTATTTCTGCTAACGCAAGTACAGGCATCTATACTCAAGCCGCAACTTTTGGTGGGCTATTTCGAAACAATACAACAGACGTCTCTGGAGCTACTCTTAATGGAGTTCCTGCTCAAGGGCTCGGTGGCAATAATTGGTACAACTATCAAACTGTAGGTGTCACTATGAATATGCCCATTTTCACTGGTTTTCAAAGGTCATACAGAATTCAACAGGAAAAACTGAAGTTAAATAAAATCGAAAACAACTTTAAGAGCTTGAAGCAGGGAATAGATCTTGAAGTTAAGCAGTCATCGATCAGTTTTGATAATGCTGTAAAAACATTGACCTCTCAAAAACAAAACATGGAACTCGCAAGCAAGGTTGCCAGAGTAACCAAAATTAAATATGAGCAGGGAATTGGGTCTAATCTCGAGGTAGTCGATGCCGAAAATAGCCTCCGTCAGTCTCAGACCAATTACTATGGTGCTCTTTTTGATGCAATGGTTGCCAAAGTAGATTTGGATAAAGCCTACGGGCAGCTTTTGCCTATGTACACAACAAAAAATTAAACAATCCCAACGATAACTATACATGAAATCAATACTCAACATCCGAAACACAAGTGCTGTAATTTTAGTGGCCATATTCGCCGCGTGCAGCAGTAAGCCTGAAAGTAAAACCACCCAGCTTGAAACAATGAAAAAAGAGCAAGCTGAGCTCTCAAGGAAAATTGAAAGCCTCGAAAAAGAAGTGGCCAAAGAAAATCCCGGAGCTGTAAAAAAAGAAAAGATGAAAGACGTGAACGTGGTTAGCCTTACTTCCCGCTCCTTCGATCATTACATACAAACTCAGGGCAGCATTGTAGCCATTGACAATATTCAAATGAGTGCCAAGAGTGCTGGCGTAGTAACATTTGTTTACACCCGCGAAGGTGAATCTGTTGGCCAGGGGCAGATCATGGCGCAAATCGACAACTCCTTGATTGCTCGTGGTATTGATGAATTGAAGGCAAACCTCAGTCTTGCTAACACCGTTTATGAACGTCAGAAGAATCTTTGGGAGCAGAAAATCGGAACTGAAATCCAATATCTGCAAGCGAAAAATAGCAAGGAAAGCCTCGAACGTAGATTAGCAACTTTGCAAGAGCAAAATGAGATGACTAAAATTAAGGCTCCGATCAGTGGAACTATTGACGCAGTAAATATTAAAGTAGGTGAAAACGTAGCTCCGGGAATGCCGGTGTTCCGTCTGGTAAACACTAACAATCTGAAAGCCTCGGCCGCAATTTCAGAAGCTTTTGTTACCAATGTGCAAAAGGGTAATAAAGCCATTGTTACATTCCCTGACCTTGACAAGACCATAACTGCAAACGTTTCTTTTGTCGGGCGCAGCATCGATCCTCTTACTCGCTCATTCCCATTGGAAATAAAACTTCCTTCCGCTCAATTCCTTCGCCCTAACATGACCGCTGTTCTCCGAATTGTTTTCCGCACTGAGCCAAATGCACTTTGTGTACCGGTGAATGTAGTTCAAGAAATTAATGGTGAGAAAGTAGTTTACACAGCTGAATCAGACGGGAACAAGCTGGTAGCTCGCAAACACGTGGTTGAGGTGGATGGCGTTTATGGAAGCACCGCTCAAATCAAGAAAGGTTTGAAAATCGGTGATCAGATAATCACTGTCGGCTATCAGGGATTGAGCGATGGTGAGCTAATCAAATTGTAGTCTATAAATAAATGATAACGATTAATCTATAAACGTCATCAAGATGAAAGACATCGAAAAAGAATTTAAACCCACAAGTTGGGCCATCGACAATAAAGTGGCTATTTATGTAGCCGCTGTTATTATCACTATCGCAGGGATCGTTACCTTCAACACCCTGCCGAAAGAAAGCTTCCCTGAAGTTGTGTTCCCACAGATTTATGTCTCTACTCCATATCCTGGCGCAGGCCCGAAAGACATTGAGAATCTGATCACCAAACAGTTGGAGAAACAGATGAAGTCAATCTCCGGTGTTAAGAAAATTACAAGTAACTCCGTGCAGGATTTCTCTAATGTGATCATTGAGTTTAGAACTGATGTCTCCATACCCGAAGCAAAACGCGAAGTAAAAGATGCCGTGGATCGTGCCAAACCAGATCTCCCTAAAGATTTGCCAGACGATCCACAGGTTATTGACATCGACATTTCTGAATTTCCAATCATGTTCGTCAATCTCTCCGGTGATTATGATTTAAAGACACTGAAGCGCTATGCCGAATTAATGCAAGACAGAATTGAAACACTGAAGCAGATTCGCAGGGCTGATATTGTTGGGGCACTTGACCGTGAAATTCAAATCAATGTTGACTTGTACAAAGCAGCACTCGCCGGGGTAAGCATGAACGACATATTTACTTCAATTTCTGCTGAGAATGTGATTGTTCCAGGAGGCCAGCTTTCTGTAGGTGGAATGAAACGTTCACTTAGTGTACGCGGCGAATATTCCAGCGCAGAACAAATGGCAAATACTGTAATAGGATCTATCCGTGGAGGAAAAGTCTACCTGAAAGATATCGCAGAAGTGGTAGATACTCATAAGGAACAGGAAAGCTTTGCCCGTTTGGACAAAAAGAATGTGGTGACGCTGAATATTGTAAAGCGCAGTGGAGAAAACCTCATTCTCGCATCAGACGAAATCAACAAAATCATTGATGAATACAAAGCCAATGTTTTGCCGGAGGGTTTGGATGTAACAATTACAGCTGATCAGTCCGAGAATACACGCACAACTATTGATGATCTTATCAATACCATTATCATCGGGTTTATACTGGTGACAATTATTTTGATGTTTTTCATGGGGGCGACAAATGCAATTTTTGTTGGCTTGTCTGTTCCACTTTCTAGCTTCATCGCTTTCTTGTTTTTCGGGCCTATTGGTTTTACGCTGAATATGATGACGCTGTTCTCATTTCTGCTTGCACTGGGCATTGTGGTAGATGATGCAATTGTGGTGATTGAAAACACCCATCGCGTGTTTGACAATGGCAAAGTACCAATTCGCAAAGCTGCAAAGATTGCGGCAGGTGAAGTTTTTCTTCCGGTATTCTCAGGCACAATGGTTGTATTGGCACCGTTCGTTCCCTTGGCATTCTGGCCAGGAGTCATTGGTAAGTTCATGATGTACCTTCCTATCACCTTGATTATCGCATTGCTTGCTTCGCTGGTGGTTGCTTATATTTTCAACCCTGTGTTTGCCGCGGATTTCATGCACCCCCATACAGACCATGATGACGAGCACAAACCAAAATTTTCGAAAGGATTTAAAATATCTGCGGTTGGCTTTGGAGCATTTGCATTGGTGTCGTATATCATCGGTGCTATAGGATTAGGAAACTTTGCCATAACCATATTCCTGGTATATGCGCTTCACCATTTCTTCATCGAAAGTGTAATCAAAAAATTTCAAACCAAGGCTTGGCCCGCAGTTCAGGCGGGTTACAAAAGAATGGTAACCTGGTGCTTACATCGTTTCAGGCCATTGTGGATTGTGGCAGGCGTGATCTTACTTTTCTTTTTCTCTATTGTATTTACAGCCATACGTAAACCTCCGGTTGTATTTTTCCCTAAAGGAGATCCTAATTTTGTTTACACCTACATACGTATGCCAATCGGAACAGATCAGCGAGTGACTGATTCAGTTACCAATGTGGTGGAAAATAAGATCATGGCCGTTTTAGGAAAGGACAATCCGATAGTAGAGTCAGTAATTTCTAATGTTGCCATCGGCGCATCTGAAGATCAGACTCAAAGTGGTGTAAGTCCGCACTTGGGAAAAGTAGGCGTAGCATTTGTAAAGTATGCTCTGCGCCATGGCCAATCAACTGCTGTTTTCATGGATAAAATCCGTGAGGCTACCAAAGGTATTGTGGGTGCTGAGATTTCTGTGGATCAGGAACAAGGTGGCCCTCCTACCGGCAAAGCCATAAACATTGAGATTGCTGCCGATGACTTTGATGTATTGGTAAATGCAGGAACGAAACTAAATCGTTACCTCGATTCTTTACAGATTCCCGGTGTGGAGGAGTTGAAGTCAGATTTCCAGAGCGACAAACCTGAGATTGTAATTTCAATCGACCGCGAAAAATCGAATCGTGAAGGAATCTCAACTACTGATATTGGGCGTGCGCTGGGTACGGCAGTTTTTGGTGTGGAGGTTTCAAGGTTCCGCGATGAAAACGATGATTATCCAATCCAACTCAGAATACTCGAACGTCAACGCAACGATGCAAATACCTTGTTGAGTTTACCAATTATTTTCCGCGACATGGCACATGGAGGCCTGGTACGACAAGTACCACTTTCATCCGTTGCTACTGTCGAATATTCAAATAGCTACGCGGGGATCAAACGAATCAACCAGAAGCGCGTAATCACTTTGCAGTCAAATGTGCTTGGCGGATTCAATGAGAATGAGGTGGTTGCCCAAATTACTGAAAAAATAAAATCGTTCCCTGTAAGTGATGAGGTCTCTATTAAAATGACAGGTGCTCAGGAAGACCAGGCAGAAACATCAAGTTTTCTATTACTTGCTTTCGCTTTAGCATTCGGAATGATATTTATGATCCTGGTTCTTCAATTCAACTCGGTAAGCAAACCCCTGATTATTATATCCGAAATCGGTTTTAGTTTCATTGGCGTTCTTATAGGTTTCTCTTTCTTCAAAATGGAAATTTCAATTGTTATGACGGGTATCGGTGTCATGGCTCTTGCCGGATTGGTGGTACGTAACGGAATCTTGCTGGTAGAATTTACCGATCTTCTCCGATCACAGGGAATTGAGTTGAAAGAAGCTATCACAGAAGCTGCCAAAACCAGGATGACTCCTGTAATGTTAACGACTACTGCAGCAAGTATCGGATTGATTCCGTTAGGCGTTGGGCTTAACATCGATTTTGTGAAATTATTCACTGAATTGAATCCGCATATTTTCTTTGGTGGTGATAACGTTGCCTTCTGGGGGCCCTTGGCCTGGACTATGATCTTTGGCTTGACCTTCGGAACATTCCTTACATTGGTGCTTGTCCCTGTGTTGTATCTTTTGGTGGCAAAATTGAAAGAACGTGTCTTCAAAATAAAACCAAAAATCGTCTCGCTGGACTCGGAACCTGCTGTAGCACTGAATTAAAATAAATTTCTGCAGTGATCGTCTTGGTAATTCAAGACGATCACTTTTTTTATGAATAGGATCATGGCCGTATTTATTTTCATTCTTGTTTTCTTCCTGATTGATATCTATGTCTTTCAGGCCGTAATCAACGTTAGTAAAACTTGGTCACCGTTGTGGAAACAGGTATTTCGTTATGGTTATTGGATCCCTACAGCCATTAGCATTCTGGGGCTGATTTGGTGGAGTTTCAGCGATCCGTATCGCGGCACAGATTATTTGCGCATTTATATTCTGGCTGGGTCTGCTATTTTATATATCTCCAAAATTTTTGCTGTTCTCTTTTTGTTTGTCGACGACCTGCAGCGCGGGGTTCGCTGGGTAGCAAAATATTTCTCAAAGAGCCCAAGCAACCTGCCCGGATCAGCTATTACGCGTTCCGAATTTCTTTCGCAAGCCGCACTGGTAGCTTCGGCAGTTCCTCTGGGTCTCTCTGTGTACGGAGTTATTTCAGGAGCCCATGACTATCGTGTAAAGCGCATCACGTTAACGCTTCCTAACCTTCCAAAATCCTTCGATGGAATTAAGATCGGCCAGGTATCGGATATTCATTCAGGGAGTTTCTGGAATAAGACTGCAGTAAAAGGCGGAGTAGAAATGATGATGAAGGAAAAACCGGATTTATTATTTTTTACCGGTGACTTGGTCAACAACGAATCCGCTGAGGTCAAAGACTACATTCCTATTTTTGAGAAGTTGAAGGCTCCTCTTGGTGTCTTTTCGATTACCGGAAACCACGACTACGGAGATTATAGAGCGTGGCAAACACAGGAAGCTAAACGAAAGAATTTTTCTGATTTAATTAGTGCACATAAGCTGCTCGGCTACGACCTGCTGATGAATGAACATCGCATGATTGAACAAAATGGCGACAAGCTTGCCATCATAGGAATAGAAAACTGGGGTGCCGGAAGGTTTTCAAAATACGGAAAACTGGATGAGGCTTATGCCAACACCGATGAAGCAGTCACAAAAATTCTTCTCTCGCATGATCCAACCAGTTGGGATGCTATTGTAAGGCCGAATCATAAAGACATTGACCTCACATTATCAGGCCACACACATGGCTTTCAATTTGGTGTAGAGATTGGAGGTTTTCAATGGAGCCCTTGCCAGTATGTTTACAAGCAGTGGGCCGGGCTTTATCAGGAAGGAGAACAGTACTTGTATGTAAATCGCGGGTTTGGATACTTAGGTTATCCCGGAAGAATTGGAATGCCACCAGAATTGACAATCATCGAATTGAAAAGAAGTTGATTATTCGTTAATCGCCTGAGTTGTATGACGATTAACGAATAACCTCTAACCACTTACTTCCTCTCCTTAGCTTTCTTCTCTTCAATTATATAAGCAATCCCCAGGCCGAGGCCACCAAAGATCAGCAGCATCGAAAAGTAGCCAACCTCTTCCATATCAAACGAGCGGTCAAGCCAATAGCCCATTAGCAAGCCCAAGCCCGCTCCCATCAGCAAGAGAGCGCCGCGCAAAGTACCAGCTGAGCTGCTTTCTCTTTTAAAAATGCCAGGGTCAAGACCTTTGTCGATAATAGCCATACGTTCCATGTTCTGAAACTTGCGTATGTAAATGATCACTATAATCGAACCGATGATCGAAATAATCGGGATCATAATCCCCATAATTGCAACGTCCATAGTTTTTTTTGTTTTAATCTGACCCTTTGACGCAGGCGTTTTGATCCAGGTTACAGGCTGGCTAAAAAATTATAGGTCTCTTTATGTAACTTGATATTTAAAGCAGGCGTCCAAGCACAGTGATCACAGTACAGGAGGAATATTCATTGATCGACCGCATCGTGGCGGGCGAAGAGGTTTTGTACGCAACTTTAGTGGACAAGTACAAAAGCTATGCTTACACTATCGCTCTTAAGATTGTCGAAAACAAACCCGAAGCGGAAGAAGTAGCTCAGGATGGGTTTATTAAGGCGTTTCAGCATCTAAAGAAATTTAATCGCGAAGCAAAGTTCAGTACCTGGCTTTACAGGATAGTATTTAACACCGCCATCAGTTATAAAAGGAAAACTAAACAGCCATTACAGAGCATCGAGAATAGCATCCTCGAATACACAGAACGAGCCGATCACGACCTGGAAAAAGATGACAAGCAGGTTTTTATAGCTCAGGCAATGGAAAAACTCTCTGAGGCTGATCGCCTGGCAGTTCAACTCTATTATATTAAAGAGTATTCGCTGGATGAAATAGCCGAATTGTCAGGGCAGAATATCAACACATTGAAGGTACGCCTTCATCGGGCACGTCAGCGATTGGCCGACGAGCTAAAACGGATTTTGAAACACGAAGCTTTAACTTTGTAATTATGGAAAAGATCAACGATGACGAATTGCTCAATCTCCTCGATGGGATTGGCACAGAAGCCGAGATGGAAATATTGAAGAATAAACTCGCAAAAGATTCAGAAGCCATGAGACGACTGGAGGAGTTACAGACTATTCATGCTTTTCTGCAAAAGAAAAATACGCTCCTCACGCCTTCAAAGAATTTCACCGCCCGTGTAATGAGCCGCTTACATACACAGCCTGTACTTACTTTTTTCTCTCCAAAAAACGGACTATTACTACTGCTCGGATTAATTGTTGCCTCAGGACTGGCGCTAATGTTACTCTCATCCGGTACTTTTGATCAACTCCACACATTTTTAAACGTAGGCACAATTCCGGTGAAAAATGACTTAATAAAAATCCCCTCTTCACTCCCGTTTGATTTGAAATGGGCGGTAAAAGTATTTCTTATGATAAACCTCGTAATCGCCTTTGTACTTCTCGATCGCACAATCCTCCGGCCGATTTTTCAAAAAAGAAACGAGCGATTCAGCTTATAAAAATAATTTTATTGGTTTGCCTTTACCACAATAACCGTGCATCTTTCCCATACTATTGAATAGCTTATGGGAAAAACAAAAATCATTTTAGCGTGTCTGACCTTAGTGCTTACATCGTGTGGCAACCGGATCATTTATTATGGTCGCTCATACAATCCAACATACAACGTTGACATTTACTTCAGAGAAAATGACGTAGCCGAAGCCAATGAAATTATGGGCAAACTGGTGTATGAGGTATCGGCCAAAAAGCGGTCTGAGAAAGTCCAAAAGAAACTGATGAATGAGGGGAAACGCAAAGGCGCGGATGCAATTATCTTTGATGACATCACTCTGACAAACACAGGATCCAAAACCGGGGGAGCAGCTGCCGGAGCAGCCGGAAGCAGGGGTTTCTTAGGAATATTCGGATCTAAAACCCGATACCAAAAGGGTCAGCAGGTGAAGGGAACTCTTTTAAAGTATCGAAAAAATATTGGCGACAACTAAAGCTTTCTCTTCATCAGCCAGTCCGTCTGTGGGTCATCGCCCATTTGAAAAATATGCTCTCCAAATCGTTCGAAACCCCACTTGGAATAAAATTTCTGAGCCCTGAAATTCTTCTCCCAAACGCCAAGCCATATCCATTCTACATTTTTCTCCATGGCATAAGCAAGTGCCTGATCCATCAATAAGCGTGATGCGCTTCCTCCATGATAACTCCGGTGAATATAAAGTCGGTGCAATTCTACATTGTTCGTACCCAATTGTTGCTCCACTTCAGTGTTGAATCGCAGCCTGAGGAATCCTATAATTTTAAGGTCATCTAAAGCTACATAAAGAGCCGAATCGGGTTCGTGGAATTCAGCTTTGAACTTTTCGATGTTGTATGATTCATTGAAAAAAGCCTGCAAGTTGGCTTCTGTATTTTGGTCAGCAAAAGTATCAGTGTAAACTTCAATAGCCAGTTCTCGCACCGCAGATACCTCCTCGATTTTTGCTTTTCTTATCCTGATCATAGAGACGAAAATAAAGAAAAGATCTGTTGATTTCTGTAAATTCGTTGACAGGTAGAATTGAAGCTAATGACTGGAAGCATAAAAAGAAATGCCCTGCGTTTGCAAGGCATTTTGATCTTTATCGAATTATGTAATTACTTCTTCTTTGCAGCGGTTGTATCCGCCTTAGGTGCAGGACCCTGCTTTTCAACTTTGTAATCATCATTCAAACCTTTGATCACGTCTTGTGAAATATCAATACCTGGGCCGCCAAACAATACATCGCTGCTTGGATCAAATTTAAACACCACCTGAAGTCCGCTTCCATCAGCATATTTCTTCAGAAAAGTAGTGATCCGGCCATACAATGCTTCGTTCATTTTGTTTTGGTCATTTACCAATTCTTGCTCAAGACTTTGTTGGTACAGTCTGAAGTTTTGTTGCTTCTTGCCAAGGTCTTCTTCCAAAGCCTTTGCCTGGCCGATGGTAAGGTTGCTTATATTACGCTGATACGAAGCTATTTCATTTTGCAAACTTTGTCCGCGGTTTTGAAGATCTTGATCCAGCCTTTTGCTCTTCGCCTCCAGGATCGTTTTCATGTCTTTGAAATAGTCATAGTACTTCAAAACGCTGTCCGATTTAATGTAAGCGATTTTCAAATCCGAAGGCGCCGTAATGGTGGATACACTCCCCTTTTTGCCGGAGAAATGAAGGAAATATAAAATGCCGACGGCCACTATAAGTACTCCGTTAAGGACGAGGGAAATGTTTTTCATTTGTTAAAAGGTTTTTAAGAGGCGCAAATATAGTAGGATTAATCTATTCAGCCTTATCCTTAAACCATTCGGCATACATAGGATAATTGCGTGCTGTACGGGCAATCACTTCGGTCATCTCCGGCCCAACATCTTTCACCCGTTTGGCGGGAGTGCCTGCATAAATGCTTCCTGGCTCTACCTTTGTGCCCGGCAAAACCACAGCTCCGGCAGCAATCACCGACCCCGCCCCGATTATTGCATCGTCCATGATAATTGCACCCATACCAATGAGTACATTATCTTCAACCCTACAACCATGAACGATCGCGCTGTGTGCAATAGAGACATTACTGCCAATCACCGTTTTAGCATTTTGATATGTGCAATGAATAATCGCACCATCCTGAATATTGGTGTTGTTACCAATCGTGATCGAGTGCACATCACCACGAACCACCGCATTGAACCATACTGTACAGTTGTCGCCCATCGTCACCTCGCCCACCACTGTACAGTTATCAGCCAAAAAACAATTCTTTCCGAATTGAGGAGAATGTCCGCGCACTGATTTAATTAAGGCCATAGAAAAACTCAGGTTTAAAAGTAGAAAGTGTAGAAAGTTAAGAGTTTTTTCGCCTGAAGTCATAGCCTCAAGCGAAGATCGGGCGGCCTGGCGCGAGGCGCGCCACCGGGCTATTCACTACAAGTCCGGCAACCCACAAACCACACACTTCGTGCTTTCCGTTTCTATCCCTGGCCGGTAGCATTTTCAATATTTAAGTGCGGGCTGACAAAACACTTCTTCTATACTCGGTCCTGGTAGAGAATTTTATCGGATCACACTTACCCATCCCCGATAATTATAGCTGCCTAGCTTAATTGAGTAATAGTAGGTACCCGAATCAACATCGCTGCCATCCCACCCCTGAGTGGGGCTTGTTGTTGTAAAGATTTCCCTGCCCCAGCGGTTAAGAATTGTCATCGTAAAAAGCTGTTTGCCATTATAAATGATATATTTTTTTCGAGAATTTACAGTAAATACCGTAAAAATACGGTTGAGGTTATCGTTATCCGCTGTAATCACGTTGGGAATGAATATCTCAATTCGTATCGGAATGTTTTGCGTACAGCTAGCCTGACATCCATTGATATCCGTGACTGTTAGGTGTGCAGTGAAATCTCCATCTTGAATGTATCCATGCAATACGCCAACACTAGTTTGATCTACTTGGTTGGTTATAAGTTTTGTGCCGTCGCCAAAATCGAAAGTATAGCCAAAAGGGGGAAAACCAGAATTAACTGACGTTGAAAAGCTCAGGGAATCTTGTGTTAATCCATAGGAAGGGAAAGTACAAGTTAGCACAGGGTTTGGAAATATGGTTACTACAACCTTCACCCTTGCACTCTCTATACCAGTTACTACATTCGCTACAAAATACGATGTTGTGGTTTGCAATTCGGGAGTAATGAATGGATTGCCTTGGTATAATAGGTTTCCCCCCGTTAGTGCATCATACCATCGGTAGAGAGTACCACCTGTTGCCGTTAATTTGACAGAGCCTTTCTCGCAAAGGGATGCATCATTGACAACCGGCAGAGGTTCAATTTGTATTGTGATGTTTTGTGAACAACTTGCCTGGCACCCGTTGATATCGGTGACCGTTGCTTGTGCAATAAAATTTCCATCCTTGGAATATGCGTGTAATACACCAACCCCGGTCTGACCTATGGGGCTGGCAGCAAGTTTTGTATCGTCGCCAAAATCGAAAGAATAGCTAAACGGGGAGGAACCAGAATTAACTGACGTTGAAAAGCTCAGGGAATCTTGTGTTAATCCATAGGAAGGGAAAGTACAAGTTAGCACAGGGTTTGGAAATATGGTTACTACAATTTTCACCCTTGCACTCTCTACACCGGTCACTACATTCGCTACAAAATAAGATGTTGTGGTTTGCAATTCAGGTGTAATGAATGGATTGCCTTGGTATAATAGATTTCCCCCAGTTAGTGCATCATACCACCGATAAAGCGTACCACCTGTTGCCGTTAATTTGACAGAACCTTTCCCGCAAAGGGATACATTATTGGCAGCAGGCGGAGGTGTAATAGGTACAGCGACTGAGCAGCCAAGACCGTTTTGAAAAAGGGACAAAACCTCTGGGGGAGTTAACGCCCGATTGTATATGGTGATGTCGTCGATCACCCCGTTAAAAGGCTGAATGTCACTTGCCCTTAGACCGATCAGTGCAACAGCTGCACTATTTTGGTAGTAATACGGCGGAGAACCTCCATTCGTGCCCGTTCCAGAATTTACTCCATTGATGTACATGATTTCTCCACTGTCGTCTCGGGTTAAAACTAGGTGATACCATGTATTTATCGATGGTAGAAAATTAGTCGTTATGGCAGTGGCTCCGGATTCATTAAACCCGCCCATTGTCCACCCTGTAAATGCAGCACCTCCATAATTGTTTGTCAGGGTAATACCGTGATGATACGGGTCACTGGTATTACCTACTGAAAAAACAGTTTCAGATGAATTAAATGAAGGAGCTACGGGCAAATAAGCCCAGGCTGAAACTGTAAAGTTTCTATTGGCCACTATTGGCGCTGATGGAATACTTATGAAGCTATTACTTCCATTAAATTGATATGCACTATTTGCATTCCCAAACCGATCTTGAGTAAGGACAGCCCCATTAACGGTTCCATTATAATTATTCCCAGAGCCATCATAGGCGTTACCTGAAAAAGCATAACAGGCTACTAATCCATTTTGAAGGTTAACTTGAGCAATAGAATTGAAATAGCTGGTACTCAAAAAAAGGATAACTAAAATACGAGTCATTGGCGCCAAATGAGTAATCAAAATAAGGTCGCAAAATTATACGAATTATCTTTCCAATCCACCCCTGCCAATCTGTCACTAAAGACCAATTTTTTGTTTAAATTTGTAGTCCGAAAATGATGGAAGATGCAGAATTTGATCCCCGACCTGGATATTTTAGATAGAAACAAGGAACTCACGGAAGAAGTAAAAACCACTCCCGACTATAATTCCGGCAACAAAAGGAAGCTTTACATCGAAAGCTACGGCTGCGCGATGAATTTCTCTGACAGTGAGATCGTTGCATCAATTTTACATAGCGAAGGCTTTGATACCACATCCGATATCGCCCAAGCCGATATCGTCTTCTTAAATACGTGCTCTATTCGCGAGAAGGCTGAACAAACTGTTCGCAACCGCCTCAACCACATCAATGGTCACAAAAAAAGGAAGCCCGAAATGATTGTTGGTGTTCTTGGATGTATGGCCGAACGACTGAAAACAAAATTGCTGGAAGAAGAAAAAATCGTTGACCTCGTAGCAGGCCCTGATGCCTATCGAGATCTTCCGCAACTGATTTCGCAAGTTGACGATGGCGCCAAAGCCGTAAATACCTTTTTATCCCGCGAAGAAACCTATGCAGACATCAGCCCAGTGAGGTTGAATTCAAATGGCGTCACTGCTTTTGTTTCGATAATGCGTGGCTGCGACAATATGTGTTCGTTTTGTGTTGTGCCATTCACGCGCGGGCGTGAGCGCAGCCGCGATCCTCATTCAATTGTGGCGGAGGCCAAAGATTTATTTGAAAAAGGATATCGCGAGGTGACTTTGCTTGGTCAGAATGTCGATTCGTATAAATGGAGTGAAGAAGAGAACAATAAGGCGCGTCTGGAGAAAAAGGAAGTAACCCAAATTGTAAATTTTGCCCGGCTTTTGGAAATGGTGGCGCTAGTTCATCCCGATCTCCGGGTGCGCTTTTCTACCTCGCACCCCAAGGACATCACCGATGAAGTGCTTCACACGATGGCAAAGCATGAAAACATCTGCAAGAATATTCACCTGCCGGTGCAAAGCGGTAGCAGCAGGGTTTTAGAGTTAATGAATCGAGGTTATTCGCGCGAATGGTATTTGAGTCGGGTGAAAAGCATTCGCAACATTTTGGGAGAAGATTGCGGAATCACGTCAGATATGATTGCCGGTTTCTGTACTGAAACAGAAGAGGATCATAAGGAAACAGTTTCGATGATGCATGAGGTTCAGTACGATTACTCGTTCATGTTCTTCTATTCGGAAAGACCCGGAACCCTGGCGGCAAAAAAATATACTGACGACATTTCGCTGGAGGTAAAAAAGAGGCGCCTTGATGAGATCATCAAAAAACAATCTGAGATTTCGTTGATCCGTTACGGTAAGGATGTAAATAAAATTCACAAGGTCTTGATTGAGGGGACTTCGAGGCGCTCAGATGAATTCTTACAGGGAAGAAACTCGGCCAACAAAGTTGTAATCTTCCCAAAAGAGAATAAAATCAAAGGCGAATACGTCCATGTAATGGTGGAGAGCCGCTCGCAGGGTACTTTGTTTGGAAAGATAGTTGATTGATTATGGCAGGAACAGAAACAGAAATTCAAAATATTAAACAGCGGTTTGGTATCATTGGCAATGCGCCCATGCTCAACCATGCCGTGCGCGTGGCTATGCAAGTTGCACCAACCGATATGTCGGTGTTGATCACGGGCGAAAGTGGAAGCGGCAAGGAATCATTTTCTAAGATTATCCATAGCCTGAGCCCGCGTAAACATGGCCAGTTTACAGCCATTAACTGCGGCTCAATCCCCGAAGGCACAATCGACTCTGAATTATTCGGACATGAAAAAGGCTCGTTTACCGGCGCCCACGAAGCACGCAAAGGTTATTTCGAAGTAACCAATGGCGGTACTATTTTCCTTGATGAGATCGGCGAAATGCCGTTAAGTACTCAAGCGCGATTACTTCGTGTTTTGGAATACGGTGAATTCATCAAGGTTGGTTCTTCCAAGGTTTTAAAAACGGATGTGCGGGTGGTAGCTGCTACTAATGTAAATTTGTTGAACAAGGTTTCAGAAGGTCGCTTTCGCGAAGACCTTTACTATCGACTAAACTCGGTGCCGATTTATGTTCCGCCACTGCGCGAACGCGAGAAGGATGTAGAATTGCTGTTTAGAAAATTTGCCACTGACTTTGCCGAGAAGTATAAGGTGAAGCCGATCTCGCTCACCGAAGAAGCCAAGGTCATTTTATTGAAATACAGGTTCCCGGGCAATATTCGCCAATTGAAAAATCTAGTCGAACAAATTTCAGTGCTTTCATCCGAGCATAAGGAAATCGATGCGCAAACACTAATCAATTACCTGCCTAAAGAATCAACCCTTCCGGCAGTTATTAACGGCCAAAGCGGAAAAGATATGTCTGAAAGGGAAATTCTATATAAAGTCCTTTTCGATCTGAAGAAAGATGTAACGGAAGTTAAGAAAATGGTGCTTGAAATTCTTTCAGACCCGGCACAGGCACAGCAGATTCTTAAAAACAACACCCATTTATTCGAAGGCATTCACGAAACGAAAATTCAGCCCGACCAGCCTGTGATGCTCAACATCAACCCGGTACCAAATGCTGTGCATGGAACCGCTGATGATGAAGAGGTCCATGACATAGCCCACGAAGCTGAGGATGACTCACTATCCATCCAAAAGAAAGAAAAAGAGCTGATTGTGCGGGCGCTGAGTAAAAACAGGAATAAGCGCAAATATGCGGCACGGGATTTGGGTATATCTGAACGCACACTTTACCGAAAAATAAAAGAGTACGATTTGGAAAAGTAAGTATGAAACGTAGTTCGTTCCTCATTTCATTGATTGCCGGCAGTTCTTTGTTGCTCCTATCGGGCTGCCTGAAATATTCGCTTTCGGGTGCTTCCACCAATGCCAAGTCCATCCAGGTTGATCAGTTCTATAATAACACTGAACTTGGCCCGGCCAACTTAGGACAAACCGTAACCAACAGGGTAAAAGATTACTTTCAACAAAATTCAAGTTTACGCGTGGTACCTACCAATGGCGAACTTCAAATTGAGGGAACAATTATCACCTACGCCACGGCACCGATTGCTCCACAGGCAAGCACTGGCACAGGTACAGCCGCAACTCCCAACTTTGGTGCCCAAACACGCCTCACTATTGCGATGAGAGTTAATTACGTGGATGTAGCCGAGCCAAAGAATAGTTTTAAGGACCGGACTTTTAGCTTCTATGCTGACTTTAACAACGACACTGACAACTTTTTCTCAGTACAAGAAAGCCTTGAAAAGAAGATCTTTGATCAAATAATGATCGACATTTTCAACGCGACCATCGCCACCTGGTAGTCTGTTGCTTCAACGCGGTTTTTGCTTTACATTTACTTTACTCCTAAAAAAACCGTGTGGAAAGGGATCAGTTTTATAATCTGTTGTGCAATTACACCTCACTTACCAAGGAGGAAGCAGAACAACTTGAGGCCCTGACAAAAGGATTTCCGTATAGCCAGGTGATTCACAATCTCGCAGCGCGCGCTGCACAAGATAACGGACTTCCTTCCAAAGATAAATTGTTGCATACAAGTGCTATTTACAGCAGCGACCGAGCAGCATTAAAAGCCGTGATGACGGCCAGGCCAAAGGCACGGACAGAATATAAGGCTGCAATTGCAGGGGCTGAAACTCTGGTCTCGATATCATCTGAAGAAACAACTGAACAATTACGGCAGGAACTGTATCATGACCTCGCAAGTTTGAAAGAGTCAAAGCGCTTATTTGAGTTGACGATCGAGCGACTCGAAAACGAAAGAGCTAAGCCACTACCCGACAGGAAAAAGGAGGAGCCTGAACCAATTCCTAATAAAAAGAAAGACGAGCCTGAACCAATTGTGGATGTTCCGGCAATGGATACCTTGATAGAAGAGATCAAATCAACGAAAAAAAAGATAAAGCCTGCAGGGGCAAAACAGAAAGAGCAAATCGAAATTATCGATCAATTTATTAAGACACAACCTACCATATCACGCCCAAAAACGAACTCCTCCATCCCTGACAATGACCTCACCGAGCCGAGTACACATTTTGGTGAAAATATCGTTTCTGAAACTTTAGTGGAAATCCTGTTAAAACAAGGCAAAAAGGAAAAAGCTATTGAAGCTTTGAAAAAACTGATTTGGAAGTTTCCACAGAAAAAGGCTTACTTTGCAGCCCAAATTGAAGATTTAAGAAAATAACCATGTACGTTTTATTGATTAGCCTCGCCATCGTTAGCGCGATATTGTTAGTGTTAGTAGTTCTGGCACAAAATTCCAAAGGCGGAGGCCTCTCCAGCCAATTTGGTGGTTCTGGCGCAAGCAACCTGATAGGTGTAAAGAAGACCGGCGACGTGCTTGAGCGCCTCACTTGGGGTTTTGCCATTGCCATCATTGTATTTTCCCTGGCAACCAACTTCACCACTCCAAATACAGCTGCGCCTACAGATGAACTTCAGGAGCGCGCCAAAGAGCAACAGAATGCAGCACCAGCGCCTTCGTTGACCAAACCGGCAGCCAAACCTGACAGCACAAAGAAATAAACTGAGCCTTTAGGCTGCTTTGGAAATCTCCTTTACCAATAACCGTTTGGCTATTGGCATTAGGGTTTGCATATAAGGAAACTTCAGCTTTGAAAGCACTAGGTACGCAGCCGGATTGGGTAATTCAGTGTGCTTTTTTATTAAAGTCATCTTAAGGTTTTCGTAGGTAAGTGCAAGATTCCGCGCACAGGTCTCAATAAATGTAGTCTGAATGCCACGCATTGGTTCATTGCTTTGCTCAAAAAAAGTAATCTGATAATGGTAAATGTTCGTTTCACTTTCCGGAGGCTGAGTAACAAATAAATAGCCCTCATTGGCATATAGGGAAGTCAAGCCGATGGGCGAAACCTCACATTTGGATTCTACATATTCATAAATGAAAGAACCTTCATCAAGTGATGCCTTGAATTGCGGAAGAGCATACTCCATAATCGATTCGATCTCACGCATCACCATGTCGTCTTCTACCAGCTTTCTATAATTGATCTCCAGTCTTTTCAAATTCTCAATGGAAAGCTCCTTTGGAAAAGATTCGCCTAAGATTAATTTGTTTTCGCGAAGCGCTACAAGGTTGCGATAATGAAAAACCAAATCAGAAAGAAACGGATAAAGTTCAACGCGATGAAAAGAGTCTTTCACCTTCCTGAAATAGGCGAGTAATACGTATTTCTTGTATTCAAAATCGATGAGCCCGTCGGTAAGCCAATTGTCTTTTAGATTTTCCATACGCTGCAGAAGAATAGAACTATATAATTATACGTAAAAAACCAAAGCGAAGCCACTGTTTCACGCAAGCCTTCTAAAGTCATCTTTGTCCGTATATTCAATTTTTATTGATCATTCGAATAGCATTCGCTTTATTTAGCTCTACCAACCGAGACTATGATGAAAAAAATTACTGTTGTTTTGTTCAGCCTCTGGACAACCTTGTCGTTTGCTCAGCAAAAAAGCCTGACCGGGTACACCAAAGAATCAGCCGATGCAGAGTTCAAACTGGAAGAAAAGTTTGATGCCAATCTACAGGTCAAAAATATCGACGATTGGATTAAACATCTTTCAGCGCGTCCTCATCATGTTGGTTCGGCTTACGGAAAGCAAAATGCGGAGTTCATGCGCGACCTTTTGAAAAGCTGGGGCTATGATGCTTCGCTCGAAACGTACCAGGTCCTCTTCCCTACTCCAAAAGTGAGATTGCTTGAACTGTTAAGCACCAAAAAATTTACAGCCAAACTAGAAGAACCCGAATTGAAGGAAGATGCAACCTCTGGTCAGAAGTCAGAACAATTGCCGGTCTATAATTGCTGGTCACCCGATGGTGATGTGACTGCAGAACTGGTTTTTGTTAACTACGGCATACCCGCCGACTATGAAGAACTGGCCAAGTACGGCATTGATGTAAAAGGAAAAATTGTGATCGCAAAATATGGTGGCTCATGGCGCGGTATCAAACCTAAAGTGGCTCAAGAACATGGTGCTGTCGGCTGTATCATCTACTCCGATCCTGAAGAAGACGGCTACTATCAAGGCGATGTGTATCCCAAAGGTCCTTACAAGAATTCTAATGGCGCGCAGCGTGGCTCTGTTATGGACATGCCGATATACGCGGGTGATCCGACGACTCCGGGTTTCGCCTCAACGGCCAATGCCAAAAGGATAGATCGTAGCCAAGCTGAGAGCTTACTAAAAATACCCGTCCTCCCTATTTCTTATGGAGATGCCCAGCCATTACTTGCATCACTTGGCGGGCCAGTAGCGCCAGACAGGTGGCGCGGCGCATTACCCATTACCTATCACATTGGTCCAAGCACTGATAAAGTACACCTGAAATTACAATTCAATTGGGACATTAAACCGGCTTATGATGTGGTAGCAAAAATGACAGGGAGCGAGTATCCGGATGAATGGGTGATCCGTGGCAATCACCATGATGCATGGGTAAATGGGGCCAGCGATCCCCTTAGCGGAATGGCTGCACTACTTGAAGAAGCACGAAGTGTTGCCGAGCTTACCAAAAGCGGATGGAAGCCAAAACGTACAATTATTTATTGTGGATGGGATGCGGAAGAACCGTCATTGATGGGGTCAACCGAGTGGGCCGAAGATCATGCCGATGAGCTTCAAAAGAAAACAGTGGCCTATATAAACAGCGACGGAAACGGTCGAGGCTTTTACTCTGCGCAAGGTTCGCATACGCTGGAAACATTTATGAATGAGGTGAGTCGTGATGTCAAAGATCCTCAAACTGGCGTGAGTATAATGGAGCGAAAAAAATCTGCTGACGCAGCCAATGCAACAACTGTAAAAGCTAAAAAAGATATTCTTGCTAAAAAAACGCTGGCACTCGGTGCTATGGGTTCTGGCTCGGATTATACTCCCTTCATCCAACATTTAGGTATCGCTTCTCTCAACATAGGTTTCGGTGGTGAAAATGGCGGAGGTGAGTATCACAGCATTTATGATTCGTATGATAACTTTAAAAGGTTCAAGGATCCAAAGTCAGAATACGGCATGGCATTAGCAAAAACTGCAGGTCGCGCTACATTACGTCTGGCTGATGCTGACGTACTGCCATTCGACTTCAAAGCATTCCAAAAGACAGTGGCCAATTACCTCACCGAAGTAACTACGTTGATTGACAATCTGCGAGAGACAACAGAAGTAGAAAATCAAATGCTGAAAGAAAATCGTTATGTACAGGCCTCGGACCCCACAAAAAGGTTCGTAGCACCTTCCCCTAAAGCAGAGGTGCCGTTTATCAATTTTTCAAGCCTACAAAATGTAGTGACCAAGTTAGAGAAGAGCACAGCTACCTTCAGTGATCTATACTCTTCTAATCAAAAGCCGAGTTCTAACATCGCTCAGTTGAATAATTTGCTATTCCAGTCAGAAAGAAAATTGATTGCTGATGGCTTGCCCCGCAGACCTTGGTACAAACACACTATTTATGCGCCTGGGTTTTATACAGGTTATGGAGTAAAGACCTTGCCTGGTGTACGCGAAGCTATTGAGCAACGGAATTTTGTTGAGGCACAGGAACAAATCGAAATTGTGGCAAAATCTCTTGAAGCCTTCAACCAGCAAGTTGAAGCGGCTAATAAAATTTTGATGATGAAGTGATACGCAATAAAGTAGATTACACGTATTCGTGACTTAACAAAACAAGAATGAAAAAATATGTCAGCTTCGGTTTAGTTTCCGTGACTCTGTTCATTATAATTTTCATTTTAATATTTGCCAAGGATAAAAAAAATGCAGCGACTGTCAAGGAAAACATAACTCAAATAAAATCAGGAATGTCAATTTTGGAGGTGAGAAAACTCTTAACAATCCTGACACTGTATATAATTATGACTCCACTGCGAGATACGGTTCAGGTGTAACTGTTATGAAGTATTTTAAAGGATTAGGAACAAGTGACGTGGTGCACGTTCTGATTAGAAAGGACACTGTAGTGGAGGTAATTCAAAACGACTAAATAACGCGAAGCCCATTATTTAATCTTTTGTAATCGCTCTACCATTTCCAACACTGCCGGGCACACCAATGTATTCCTGGCCGTCAAATCCATGATTTGTACCATTTTCTTACGGTCAGTATGCGGATACTCCCGGCAAGCTTTGGGACGGGCTTCATAGATTGAACAATAATTATCCGCACCAAGAAAAGCGCATGGCGATGATTTTAGAACGTAATCGTTGTCTTCGTCTACTCTCAAATACTTTTCAACGAAGTCTCCCGGCTTCATTCGCATAAATCTTGACGCACGATCAATATCCGTTTGGTAAAATATCGGACTGGTAGTTTTGCAACAATTGGCGCACGTCAAGCAATCTGTTTCAGCGAATACATCTTCGTGTACCTGATGAAAAGCATCATCCACTTTTCGGGAATCTTGTTTTTCGAGCCGCTGAAGGAATTTTTTATTTTCCTTCAATTTGTTTTTAGAAACTTCTTTGAAGCGATCTAAATCAATTTCCATCTCAGTAAACTCTAAGCAGAATTTCGGGCAGCATTGATAATACCAAACATGCAGCGGATAACAAGCTTTCGATAAAGCTGTTCATATTCCTTATCTCCTTCTTTGGGCATGCGAAGGCTCATCAGTGCAAATTGCTGGATTGCAACCAAGGGCAAAACTATTTTTTCGCGAAGCGTTACAGAATCCCGAATCATCGGGTTGTTTTCCATCAGATGATCAAATCCAGATATCTTTAACACCATTTCATTCGACAACTTAAATTCTTCGTGCATTTTCCGCCATATGTCGCCAAATTCAGGATCGCTGCCTAAATAGGCCGTTGGCTGAAAGTAGGTCTTTGTCAGCGACATCATGCTGTTACCAAGTAGTGTGCGGAAAAACAAAGAGTTGGAGTAGAGCGTCTTCAGTTTTTCTAGGTGGCCTTCATCTATAAATTTTTTAAGAGAATATCCAACTCCATAAAAACCCGGGATATTTTGCTTCATCATTGCCCATGAGCCTACAAAAGGAATCGCCCGCAGGTCTTCAAATTTCAGACCATCTGCCGAGTTTCTTTTCACTGGCCTTGAACCGATATTGGCATCGCCAAAAAAGGAAAGTGGCGTAACTCGCTCGAGGTAGGGAACAAATTTAGCATCATGTTTTAAATCCAGATACTTCCGATATCCTTCATCGGCCAATTCGTCTAATAACTTTTTGTCTTCCTCGCTCAATTGGTTTTTCTTTCTCTTCGAGACCGTGTTATCCAAACCGGAAGAAAGAAGTTGTTCAAGATTATATCTACATGAAGCAGGCTTTCCAAAATTAGAGCTTATGGTTTGACCCTGAATAGTAATTTGTACTTCTTCGTGCTCAATGGTATCGCCAAGCGAAGAATAAAAATCATGTGTATTGCCACCTCCACGAGCAGGAGGCCCCCCCCTTCCATCGAAGAATATCGCTTTCAGATGATGCTTGCGAGAAACAGTTGTAAGAGTTTCCTTGGCCCGAAATATGGACCAGTTAGCACGTAAATAACCTCCGTCTTTAGTTCCATCCGAAAATCCAAGCATTATCGTTTGCCGATTGGCTCGTTTGTGAAGATGACTTCTGTAAGCTGGTATTGAATACAACTCTTCCATAATGCCTGGCGCGTGGGCGAGATCATCAATAGTTTCGAACAACGGTACAACATCGATTTCGAGGCCGTTTGCTTTTCCAATCAGAAGCCGGGCCAAAGCAAAAATCTCGATAATATGCAGCGCGCTCTGACAGTTACTGATGATATAGCGATGACAACCAAGAGCACCATTTTCCTGCTGAATTGTCTCGATTGCTTCTATACTTTGAATGGTTTCGTTTACAAGTGTATCGTCAAACTGGTGAGCTGATAGGTCGACCTTAAGGTTTAGTAAATAATCTATTTTATCCTTTACAGAAAGTGCCTCAAATTCTTTTGAGTGTATAGAAAGCTTCTGTTTGGAAAGTGTTTCCAAAATCGAACTCCAAACAGCATCATGTTTACGGCTGTCTTGCCTTATATCTAGACTGGCAAAATGAAATCCGAATAATTTCACCTTCAGAATAAAGGAGTCGAGTAACTCCAGAAACAGGCCGTTGTGTTTATCCACCAAATTGGTTCGCACTTCATTCAGCTCTAGCAAAAGCTCGTTCGGATTGGAATAGCTGTTTTCTTTTGCAGAGACCAGACTGAATATCTTCTGCTCAATATTTGCAATGAGTTTGAAAACGCCGTGAAATGTAAGTCTGCGCCTTAATAAACGGATATCTTTATAATAGCATTTCAGAATTGTGCTCTTCAGTCTCGCTGCTACCTTCAGTGTGATATCGCTGGTAACAAAAGGGTTCCCGTCGCGGTCGCCTCCCGGCCAGAAGCCCACGACAATAAGTCGGTTATTTTTCCATTCATGTAAATTCATCTGAAGCCCTTCGGCCATCGACTGAATAATATCTGATGCTGCGGAATAAAAGACGTTTTCCAAAAACCAGCACAGGCTTATCGCTTCCTCATAAGGCGACGGCTTGGTTTCATTGATAAAAGCTGTTTTACCCAACTGCCGCAATAACAAATTGATTTGCCGTAAATCATTCTCACGGATCGACTTCTCGAGATCTGTCAATATCCCAAGTACATATCCAGGATAAAACTGAGTAGGGTGAGCAGTTAAAACCACTCTAAGACTGAATTCTTCTAGTCGTTTTTTAAGTTCTTCGGTCCTGTTTTCAAATTTTGAACGAAAAAGCAATGCAGAAGCAGTGCCGCTTCCATTCAGGTCATTAATCTGCTCGAAAGCGGCATCTTCAACTGAGTCGAACAGAGCCACTTGTCGTTCCACATATTGAATGAAGTTGAAAAGCATATCAAACTGTTCCTTGCGATTGATATGAGGTGCAAAATCATTAAAAAAATTGGCTATTATTTCTTTCGGAGATGTGCCCTGAACAAAATTCGTTTCGCACTCCTGCTGTAATAAAGGCAAAAGTGTTCCGGTACGCGATATGTTTTGAAATGGCAGGTTTAAAAATAAACTGTTATAGATGTGAAACCGGGAGCCTATTATTTCTTCGTACTTTAAATGCATAAGTTTTCTATAGAATTAATGGGTTTAAAACACGTCTTTGTTCATTTGACCTAACCAATTAAAAGAGTTATCTTTTCAAACGCAACCACAAGTTATGAAAAAACTATACCCCATCCTGATGTTGGTGTTGACTTCGTGCCTTGGATACAAAGAATTACCGGTAGAGTACGACTATAGTTACAAAGGCAATTTTAAGAAATACCGGTCTTTTGATTTAATGAGACAGGTTGGAAAAAGTGACAGCACAATGACCAATGATGCTATTGAAAAATCAATTACAGCTCGTATGAAATTTTTGGGGTATAAAAAGACCACAAGTAAGCCACACCTTATTATCGCTTACAAAATGTTTTATGACAGTTTGATATTCAACGGCTACATTCAGCCTGAAATTGAGCAGTGGGTTCATACTGGCAAAAAAGAGGACTTGAACTATGACAAAAAGAGATATAATCTAAAGACCGGCACACTTCTGATTCAATTCTATGACAGACGCCAGAACCGCTCGGTGTGGCAGGGCTATGCCACGATGCATTACGGAGGCATCGATTTTTCAAATAATCGTCATTTGCGTAACGCCGTAATCTCTATTCTGGACAAATACCGTTTCTGGGCTGACGGCTTCATTGAACAACAACAAGCTTCCGCTACAGAAGAAATAGACAATCCATAATACGTTTCTGTGTCTGAAAAGAAAGAGGAGGCTGTTGAGTTAATGGTATCAAAGGATAAGTTACTCCTTAACCATCTTAGCCAGTACGTCAGCGATCACAAAAAAAGCTTTATCGAAAAAGTACTTGGCCAACGTACGCGCCATCTTACTTTGGTATTGGAAGATATTTATCAATCGCAGAACGCGAGTGCTGTTGTGCGCACATGCGAATGTCTGGGCTTGCAGGATATTCACATTATTGAAAGCGAAAGCAGTTATTCTGTCAACAAACGAGTGTTGAAGGGTGCTAACAAGTGGATAGACCTGCACCGGTATAAGATGAAGGGGTTCAACAATACCGAAATCTGTTTTCGTAAGCTTCGAGATCTTGGGTACCAAATTTTAGCCACTGATCCTTCTCCTGACGGAATCCCATTAAATGAAATTCCGGTGGACAACAAGCTTGCAATTGTGATGGGTAATGAACTGCGTGGTACTTCTAAGTTTACGCTGGAAAACGCTGACCAAAAAATTTTCATTCCCATGCAGGGCTTCACAGAAAGCCTTAACATTTCTGTGAGTGCAGCTATTTGCCTTTACACTTTAACAACGAAATTACGACAATCGAGTGCCCCGTGGCAGCTCACTGAAGACGAAAGGTTGCAACTTCAATTGCAATGGTTTCGAAAAATTATACGAAGATCGGATTTAATCGAGCGCGAATTTCTCCGTTCGATTGAGTAGCTTTGCCTAAGGCTTTAATCTAACAATCATGACCTGGTGGCGGTGGGTGAGGATGATTTTTTTCTTGTCACTTTTAGTGACATCATTGCTGGTGCTTTGTACCAACATTTGGGTGGTAAAGAGTACTGAGAAAAAAGTACTATCTAACATTGACTCCTTATCCGGGCGTTCTGTAGCCTTAGTGCTAGGCACAAGCAAGAAATTAAGCAACGGTCAGTCCAATCCATATTTTGAAAACCGTATTAAGGCAGCAGCCAAACTTTACCTACAGGGCAAAGCGTCTCATTTCATATTAAGTGGTGATAATCGTTCAAAATATTATAACGAGCCACTCCAAATGAAAAAAATGCTGGTACAACTGGGCGTCCCTGATAGTTCTATTACACTTGACTATGCGGGCCTTCGCACTCTTGATTCCATTGTAAGAAGTAAAGAGATTTTCGGGCAGGATAAAATCATTATTATCACACAACCTTTTCATTGTTATAGGGCATTGTTTATCAGTCGGTACTACAAGATAGACGCAGTGGCACTGGCAGCACAAGAACCTGGCATCGAAACTTCATTCAAAGTATATCTTCGAGAGTATTTCGCCCGTACCAAGGCAGTAATCGATCTATACATACTCAATACTGCTCCCAAACATCTGGGTGAAAAAGAACCGCTGAGCATTTAGATCATTTTGATCAGGTTGAAAGTTATTTGTCAGTAAACATTAATTACAGTAGGTTTAACTTTAAATAGTTGACCTATGGCATTTATTGTTGACAGTGACATCACTCAGGCGAAAACAATTTCCACCGACTTCTATTTGAAAGAAGAGTTCTTTCACCAAGCAAAAGAAAAAATTTTTGCAGGCAGCTGGCAGTTTATTGGCGATACAGATCAGGTAAAAGATAAAGGGTGGGTCACTCCGGTGAACTTGCTTGAAAATTTTATTGATGAGCCTTTAGTCATTTCAAAAGATAAAAACGAAAAACTGCACTGCCTTTCTAATGTATGCACACACCGTGGCAATCTCATCGTGGAGGCTCCCTGCAAGCTCAACGACATTCGCTGCAAATACCATGGTCGCAGATTTCAGCTCGATGGTAAATTTCTTTCAATGCCTGAATTCAAAGAAGTCAAGAATTTTCCAACAGCAGCCGATGATCTCAGCGCACTACCGCTACATACCTGGGGTAAGTGGTTATTTACTTCGCTATCGTCAAAGACTAAAGCCGAAGATTTCATCGGGCCAATGGCGGAACGCGTGAGCTGGATGCCGCTACAAGATTTTGTTTTTCACCCAGAGCTTTCCAAGGACTATACTATTGATGCTCACTGGGCGCTATACTGTGAGAATTATCTTGAAGGGTTTCATATTCCATTTGTTCATGCTGGGCTTAATTCGGTGATCGATTATGGAAATTATTCCGTAGAGCTCTTCAAGTATTCGAATTTGCAGTTGGGGATTGCCAAAGAAGGTGAATTGGTTTTCGATTTACCTCCCTCCTCATCTGATTACGGCAAGCGGGTAGCAGGTTATTATTTTTGGGTATTTCCCAACATGATGTTTAATTTTTATCCTTGGGGATTATCCATCAACATTATCCGGCCGATAGGAATAAATAAAACAAAAGTCTCGTTTCTGTCTTACGTGCTTGACGAAAGTAAACTGCGGCAGGGTGCAGGTGCGGATCTTCATAAGGTTGAACTGGAAGACGAAGATGTGGTGCAGAATGTGCAGAAAGGAATACGCTCGCGATTTTACACTCATGGCCGCTATTCCGTAACACGCGAGCAAGGCACACATCATTTCCATCGGTTGATTGCGGAGTTCATGAGCTAATATAATTTACACTTTATCAATTCAGTGGCAATGAAAAACAAACCCACGTTTTTACTCTTTGGCTTAATCCTGTTAACAAGTTGCAGCGTTACCACTGGAATCGTTCAGGGAACTCTATGTTATCCCTCCGAATATGTTCCGGCAATGAATGTTTACTTAAAAACTATCGGCTCTAATAAAATCTATCAATTAGCCAGTAAAGAAGATCAACGAGCATTCACGTTCAGAAAAATACCCGAAGGAAACTATGTTGCTTTCGCCTACACCATAGAGGCAACAGCGGTTGATCTTAATAATAAGACATCAAAAGCTAAGGGTGGATTTACTCAGTTTGTTCCTTGTGGCCAGACCATAGCATGTAAGGACCATTCGCTTATCAGCTTCAAAGTAAAAAAAGGAAAAACGACTAATGCCATCAGCATATGTGATTGGTATGGAGCCATTGTACCGGCCGAAAAATAAAACTCTCATTTAAAAAACCGCGCTCGGTTAACTTCATGAGACGAGTTCTTCCAGTCATAGTTATATCGCAGTTTTGTTGTACGTCGTTGTGGTTTGCCGGAAACGCCATCATGCCAGACATCATTAAAAGCTTTCATCTTAACCCGAGTTTTTTGGCGCATCTTACCAGTGCTGTCCAATTTGGATTTATAACGGGCACCTTTGTCTTTGCCTTATTAACTATAGCAGATCGCTTTTCACCTTCGCTGGTTTTCTTTATCTGTTCAATTCTGGCCGGAGCACTTAATCTCGGAATCGTTATTGACAATATTCATTCAACCCAGTTGCTCCTCTTTCGTTTTGCAACAGGATTCTTTCTCGCCGGAATATATCCAGTGGGAATGAAGATCGCATCTGACTACTATCAAAAGGGTCTTGGAAAGTCGCTTGGATTCCTTGTCGGCGCTTTGGTTATTGGAACAGCTTTTCCGCACTTATTAAAAAGTTTCGCAACGGGTTTTTCATGGAAGAAAGTAATCTTTGCAACATCAACTGTTTCGGCACTTGGCGGATTGGCGATGCTATCATTTGTACCCGATGGCCCCTTTCGAAAACCAAGCCAACGACTAAATATTAATTCGTTCTTAAGCGGATTTGCCAGTAAGAATTTCCGTGCAGCATCATTCGGATATTTCGGTCACATGTGGGAGTTATATACATTTTGGGCGTTCGTTCCTGTTATGCTCACCACATACAAAACCCATTTTCATCTAGCTGACTTAAATATCTCTCTGCTATCGTTTCTTATCATTGCTTCGGGCGGCTTCGCATGTGTCTTTAGCGGTTTAGTGTCACAATATTTTGGAGTAAAGCGCGTAGCCATGATATCGTTATTTCTATCGTGCTTATGCTGTTGTGTTTCTCCGTTGTTCCTGTTCATCAATTCCTTACAGGTACTCCTCGTCTTCTTGTTCTTTTGGGGATTAGTGGTTATTGCAGACTCTCCTCTCTTTTCAACATTAGTTGCGCAGAATGCACCGGAAGAATCAAGGGGTACATCGCTGACCATTGTTAACTGTATCGGGTTTTTGATTACGATTATGAGTATTCAATTCATAAATCTGTTGTCGGGAAGCATCAGCCCTCAATATGTTTATATGCTGTTGGCCGTAGGTCCTGTATTTGGACTTGTGGCATTGCTGAAGAATTAAGAACTTAAGCAGCAATTCCTCTCTCGACTATGACATACATGCAAAACCGAAGAGATTTTATACAAACGATAGCATCATTGCTGGCGGTATCAATTGGCGGTTCTGCTTTTGGCAGCGAAAAGAAAATCCCGCTTCTATCATTCTCTACACTCGGGTGTCCCGACTGGACATTTAATCAAATAGTCGACTTCGCAGTGCAGCACCACTATAATGGAATAGAAATAAGGGGGATCCTAAAACAACTCGATCTTACTCAATGTGCTGAATTCAATAAACAAAATATACCCTCTACCCTGCAGTTGATAAAGGATAGAGATATTCGCATTGTTGATCTCGGGTCCTCTTGCACGCTTCATTTCCCTGAGTCCGCCGAAAGGCAAAAGAATCTTGATGAAGGGAAGCACTTCATTGATTTGGCGCACACCTTAAATTGTCCGTACATAAGGGTTTTCCCCAACAACTTTCCGAAGGGTCTGGAAAAAGACCAGACAATGGATCTGATTGCAAAAGGGTTACATGACCTCGCTGAGTATGCCAAAGGAAGTAACGTGAGTGTTTTGATTGAGTCACATGGTGATCTGCTTTTCATCGAGGATCTGGAAAAAATTATGAAAGCATCTGAACATGCAAATGCAGGGATGATCTGGGACGTAACTAACATGTGGATAAAGACAAAAGAGTCGCCTGCATTAGCCTACGAAAAATTGAAAAAATATATTCGACACACTCACATCAAGGATGCAAAACTGACAGGCGAAAAAATCCAATACGTCCGTTTAGGTCAGGGTGAAGTTCCCATCTTTGAAGCAATCGATGCACTATCAAAAGGCGGATATAAAGGCTATTATAGTTTTGAATGGGAGAAATTATGGCATCCGGAACTTGAAGCGCCGGAATTGGCAATCGCGGATTACGCGCAAGCGATGACGAAACACTTTAAAAATTAAAAAACAGAAGTATTAGGCAATAGATAATAAGTATGTCTTTAGATTCACTTAACATCAACACGGAAGCGAAAAAACAAAACACCTACGATGCAATCATTGTTGGGTCGGGTATTAGTGGTGGTTGGGCTGCCAAGGAATTATGCGAAAAAGGCCTGAAAGTATTAATGCTGGAACGCGGCTCAAATGTGGTTCATCCTGACTACCCAACAGCGACAAAGGACCCTTGGGAATTCAAATACAAATTTCATTTGACAAACGAGGATAAAGAAAAACACCCTATCCAAAGCAGGCATTGGTCGTTTCGCGAAGACAATAAGCATTTCTATATCAACGATCAGGAAAATCCCTACGATGAAACCAAACGATTCGACTGGATACGAGGTGATATTGTGGGTGGACGATCGCTGCTGTGGTCCAGAGCTTGTTACAGGTGGAGTGATCTCGATTTTGAGGCCAATGCAAAAGAAGGCATAGCCGTTGACTGGCCGATACGCTACAAAGACATCGCTCCTTGGTATGACTACGTTGAATCTTTTATTGGCGTAAGCGGCCAACGGGAAGGTATTCCTCATTTACCTGACGGAAATTTTCTGCCTCCATATGAAATGAATTGCGTAGAAAAGAATTTCAAGGAGAAGATAGAAAACCATTTCACCGGAAGGAAAGTAATTATGGGCCGAACGGCTAATCTAACACAACCGGTAAAGGGACGAGGCCAATGTCAGGCTCGTGATCTGTGTCACCGTGGTTGTCCTTATGGAGCGTATTTCAGCACCAATGCCAGCACATTGCCCGCTGCATTTGCAACCGATAATTTAACCTTGCGACCACATTCGTTGGTGAATAAAGTTATTTATGACGAACAAAAACAGAAAGCAACCGGAATAGAGATCATTGACACGGAAACCAATAGCACCGTTGAGTTTTACTCAAAAATAATTTTTCTCAACGCCTCGACTGTCGGCACAGCTTTCTTATTATTAAACTCGGGTTCATCACGTTTTCCAAATGGGCTTGGCAATGGCAGCGATCAGGTCGGCCGTAATTTAATGGATCATCATAAAGGACTTTCGGCTATTGCCGATGTCGATGGTTTTGAAGATTCGTACTACTCAGGTCGCAGGCCAACAGGAATTTACATTCCACGATTCAGTAATCTAAATAAGAAAGATGCCGATTTTCTACGCGGTTATCATTTCGGAGGTGGCGCATGGAGAAGGAAACAGAATGATAGTAATGAAATTGGCGGACCGCTCAAAAAAGTGATGGCTAAACCGGGAGGCTGGCAGATGAGCCTGTACGCATTCGGCGAATGCCTGCCGTACACCGACAATCGGATTACCTTAAATCCCAATAAAAAAGACAAATGGGGCCGACCGATTGTTGCCGTGAACTGCGAATTCAAAGAGAATGAACGTGCAATGAATAAAGACATCAGTAAGGTAGCCGGAGAGTTACTAGAGACAGCGGGCTTCAGGAACATTAACGTGCGTAACACCATTTCTTTTCCAGGTAATGCCAATCACGAAATGGGAATTGCCCGGATGGGAAAAGATCCTAAGACGTCGGTGTTGAATGCGTTCAATCAAATGCACGAAGTGAAAAATGTTTTCATTACAGACGGATCTTGCATGACCTCCAGTTCGTGTGTTAATCCATCGCTCACCTACATGGCTCTTACCGCAAGGGCATGCGATTATGCTGTGAATGAAGTGAAGAAGTCGAATATTTAATCATCTCAGAGGCCGGCAACCGAAATTGAAGATTTAAATTGACTACACAGATGGAATCGCTGAAATTCATAATACGCTGCGCAAAGGCTTAAGCATTACATTGACAAAATAATCGCTTCATGAAAGCATCCGGCGGTAAACCGACTACTATTGACGAATACATTGCTGAGCAATCAACATCAGTCAGGCCCATCATGAAAAAGCTCAGGGAAATTGTAAATAAAAATGCACCAGAGGCAGTGGAATTAATTAGTTATGGAATGCCAGCCTTCAAGTTTCATGGCATCCTCCTTTACTTTGCGGCATTTACCAATCACTACAGTCTTTTCGCCTTTCCCAACGCCATCATTGCATTTAAAGAAAAGCTCAAGGGTTATGAGCTAAGTAAAGGCACAATCAAATTCCCATTAAACAAACCTGTACCCGTAAGACTTATAACTGAAATCGTGAAATACAAGGTAAATGAAAACCTCCGTAAGCAGCTGGCTAAAGAATTGGCTAAAGCCAGAAAGAAATAAGGCTACTTACCTCCTTTCACAAACACGAGATATTGCCAAGGCGTAAGTTTCAATGACTTCGCACCTAGTTCAAAAGTTTCTCCTGTAAAATAATCGGTGTAGCTGCCAGCGGTACTATTGTCCTTCAGCTTGAACTCTTGTGGCTTGTCCGAAAAATTCAGAATACCGATGACACTGTTGCTGCCTTTGGTCCGCTGAAAAGCATAAATGTTAGCGTCCTCGCCATTGATACGTACCGGCATAGCGCCATACTTACCACACCAGAGCGCTTCATTATCGGCATGAAGAGAAACTAGTTTTTTATAGAAGGGCTGCATCTTCTTCGAATCACTCCAGTCGATGGTGTCTTTAGCAAAAAACTTCAAGCGTTTGCTCAGGCCAGCTTCCTGCCCGCTATATAACATTGGCATGCCATAAGCTGTAAATATGAAAGTGGCAAAGGTCTTTACACCTTCACCGTAACGTTCAAATTCAGTTCCAGCCCAGGAGTTTTCGTCATGATTAGTGATCATCGTCATACGCACCGGCCTGTGTCCGTATTCCTTTAAATCATTGTCAATCCACTTGGCAATATCATTAGCATTTGCTTTCCCTTTATACACGTCTTCTGTCACGTGGAGCAGTGGCCAGGCATAGGTCGCATCAAAAGTCAGGTGCATTCTCGCTCCATCCCATTCGGCCAGCCAGAAGATATCTTTAATCGGATCAATGGCATCGGTAGCCTCCTCCCAGAAGTACAAGGGAATTTCATGGCCGGCATGATCACACCTAAAACCATCGACATCAAAAGTAGTAATCCAGTATTTCATTGCATCGATCATCGCTGCCCGTGTGGCAGGATTGCGATGGTTCAACAAGGCAATGTCTGTCCAGTCAGCTTCATAAACGATGTTGCCTTTGCCGTCCTGGGCATAATATTCAGGATGACTTGTAATCCAGGGATGATCCCAGGCAGTATGGTTGGGAACCCAATCCAGGATGAGGTACATGCCAAGCTCATGGGTTTTTGTAACGAGGTTCTTAAAATCTTCGTCCGTACCGAACTCAGGATTTACTTTAGCATAATCCTGAATGGAATAATAACTTCCGAGTGGCTCTTTCCGGTTCTTCACACCGATTGGCTGAACCGGCATGATCCACAACATCTTCACTCCAAGATCCTTTAGTCGCGGCAGGTCTTTGACAAACGCATTGATCGTTCCTTCGGGCGTATGCTGCCGTATATTCACTTCATAAATCGTTCCATTAGCAATCTTCTCTGGAAAAGTCATAGTATTTGTGGGGGCTATATTTTGTTCAACCTTCTTCTGCTCGCAGGAAGCAAAAACAAGAAGAAGCGCGGGTATAATCAGGATTCTGTTCATAGCAGGAAATCAAAGAGTTAAGAAATTTTGATGTTGCAATAGACCAAGGTAATAGAAAAATCAAAAAAAATTTACAAATACTTGTGTATTTACTAACACGATCTATGAAATTGAATGTGAGGCCCTTGTGGCATTTGGGGCTTCATAATGCATAGGCCAAACGGGATGAACTTTCCTAATAAAATTGTGTTTGACGAAGTAGTGAAACCCGGACACTTTGTTTATGCGCATCGATCTTGCCACAGCAGAAGAACTGAGCCAGCCGTAGTAAGCAACACTGAATCGTTTGGAAGAGTATTTGAAAAAAATTAACTAGCCAAAATCTTAAACCCTAACCAATCAACTATGAAAATTGCAATCATTGTTATCCGTGTCTTAATGGGCCTTCTGTTCCTGATGTCATCCGTTATTTACCTTTTCAAGCTGGTGCCCATACCTGAACAAACCGGTAGCGTTAAAATTTTCAATGATGGGCTGAATGCTGTCATTTATTTAATGCCTCTTGTAAAAGTAATAGAACTCATCTGTGCTATCGCTTTCATCTCTGGACGATATGTCACGCTGGCGTCGGTAGTTATATTTCCGATTGTGGTGAATATTTTTCTGTTTCATGCATTCATCTCTCACGAAGGCCTGCCCGCAGCCATCTTTGTGCTGTTGAGTACTTTATTTTTGGCATACACTAATCGGAAAAACTATACTTCCTTGTTTATCCCTAAATAGATAAGGTATGCAAAAGATTACCACGTTCCTCACCTTCAGCGATCGCGCTGAAGAGGCGGCTAATTTTTACACCTCTATTTTTAAAAACTCAAGGATCATAAACGAGTCTCGCTATGGCGAAGCCGGGCCAATGTCCAAGGGCACATTCATGACCGCTACTATTCAGCTGGCGGGACAAGAATTAATGGTACTCAACGGCGGTCCTCACTTTAAATTTTCGGAAGGCATTTCGCTTTTCGTGAATTGTGAGACTCAAGAGGAAGTGGATGGGCTCTGGGAGAAGCTTTCTGAGGGGGGCACGAAGTCAAGATGTGGATGGCTCAGAGACAAGTTTGGCGTCTCATGGCAAATCATTCCTACTGTGTTGGGTCAGATGCTTCGTGATAAAGATGCCGAGAAATCCAAGAGAGTGATGACAGCTATGCTTCAAATGAATAAGATTGACATAAAATTATTGAAGCAAGCCTACGACCAAAAATAGTCAGGGCAAGTGCTAGGCGTGATCTAATCGTCTGTTTGGATGTTCGGCAAAGTTCTCTAACTTTCTCCAATCGCATGGCAGAAAAATTAGAGCGCTCGTTCGGATTGTGGTCCACGGTTTCATTGGTAGTGGGCGGCATTATCGGCTCTGCAATTTTCATGAAGCCTGCGCTAATGGCTTCGCAGTTGGGATCACCAATCCTATTGCTGGCAGTTTGGGTACTTGCTGGCGGCATTACTTTTTTAGGTGCACTTACCAACTCGGAGGCAGCTGCCATGATGCCCGAAACCGGGGGACAGTATATTTTCTTTCAACGCATGTTTGGCGATTTCATCGCATTCATCTACGGATGGTCTGCCTTTGCCGTATTCAATACTGCTGGTGCGGCCTCTATCGCTTATGTTTTTTCAATCTATGCAGAATATTTTGTTCATCTGCCAAGGCTTCCAAAAGAAACGGAGCAACTGATCTATCTCCATATTCCAGGGATTGGTAAAATTTTTCCATTTGAAAACATCGGGGTCAAATCGTTGACCATCGTACTTGTATGGCTACTCACACTGGTCAATTACCGCAGCACCAAGTCGGGCGATAAGGTTCAGGTTTTCTTTTCTTTCTTAAAAGTTGCAGCTATTGTTTTGCTTGTAGGTGGAATTTTTCTTTTCGGGAAGGGATCCATCGCAAACTTCAGCCACGCAACACCGCACTCTGGTTGGCCTTTGGTATTGGCTATTGCTGCTGCTACCTCCGGGGCCTTTTGGGGGTACGATGGTTGGAACAACATTACGTTCATGGCTGGAGAAATAAAAGACCCTCAACGAAATCTCCCGCTTGGTTTGATGCTAGGCTTGCTTTCTGTGATTTCAATTTATTTTTTGCTCAATCTCGCTTATATCTATGTGCTGCCAATTGAATCAATAGCAACGTCTTCATTTGTCGGTTCCGATGCCGCTTCCAGCGCGTTTGGCTTCGGTGCCGGTGCTCTCATCGCTTTGATGGTGATGATCTCTACCTTCGGATGTACCAACGGAAATATTCTGGCTACAGCACGAGTTACTTTTGCTATGGCTCAGGAAAAGAGATTCTTCTCCTCCATCGGGCAAGTTCATCCTCGTTTCAAAACACCAGGCAACGCTCTTCTCTTACACGGTGTATGGACATCGTTGCTGATCTTGAGCGGATCGTTTGACATGCTTACCGACATGCTGGTATTTGTAAGTTGGTTATTCTACGGGCTTGGCGCCGTAGGCGTAATGGTACTACGAAAGAAAATGCCCGATGCAGTCAGACCGTACAAAACGTGGGGCTATCCATGGGTCCCGCTCGCATTCATTGCTTTCACAATTCTATTTCTGGCTATTATCCTCTACAATGATGTGAAAAATTATCTTGACGGCACATCTCCATTGATCAATTCACTTTTTGGAATGGTACTGGCCTCTTTGGGCATTCCTTTATATTTTTATTTTAAAAAGAAGTACAGCTCTATCAGCGCTTAAACCCTAAACACTTGAAGGCGGCGTTCAGTAAAAGAAGTCTCGTAATCGTGTTTGCCGTTGTGTATGCACTGACACTGGTGTGGCTGTCATCCGTGTGGTACCAGGGATATATTGGCTTTCATTTCTTCAATGACCTGTTTGAATGGGAGTATTTGGATAAGCTCGGACATTTCTTTGCTTCGTTTCATCTTGGTCTTTTCTTTTATAAAGTTTTGGGTAATTCCGAGAATCTGAACTCTTCGTTGCAAAAAAAATGGATCTGCTTTTCAGGGTTTATCCTGCTTCTTCCAATTGAAATTCTCGACGGCTTCTCATTAAACTACGGGGCATCACCTGCTGACTTATTGGCCAATGGATTGGGAAGCGTTTTTTGCTACCTGCATGTCTCCTTCAAGCTTATCTCAAATACACTCCCCAAATTTTCATTCCACACTACCGCATTTAGTATCATTCGGCCTGATCTCCTAGGTTCGTCTGTTTTTCAGCAAACCTTAAAAGATTATAATGGTCAGACATACTGGCTTTCAGTGGATCCCAATAAAATTTTGAATACTAAAATCCTACCAAGTTGGCTTCTGCTTTCAATCGGTTATGGAGCGGAGGGGTTGCTTGGCGGGCATGATAACGAGTGGCAAGCCAAGGATGGCAACGTGATTGATTACTCGAATGTGACCCGAACCAAAAGAGTCTTTATTTCTGTTGACATTAATGCTGATTACTTCCGCAGTAAAAACAAATGGTTCAATTATTTATTCGCGCCTTTCGTATTGATCAAGTTTCCGGCACCCGCCATTGAAATCAATTTTGAACGAGGTATTATCCTCCATCCAATTTATTTCTGAGCAGCTTCTTCAGAGTTAACTTTCCTGGTGGTTATTCTATTAATTGTAAAGCCCAGCGTCAAACCTACGAGTGCAAAGCCAATCATTATAAAAATAAAATTCTCTTCAAATGATTTGGTCTGCAGGTTCAGCAACCGCCCTGTCCAGTAACCGGCGGTGCTCACCGTAGTCGCCCAGATCAAACCCGTAACTGTGCTATAAAAAAGATAGCTAATCGGCCGCAGTCCGCTCATGCCAATTACCAGAGGTATGATAATGCGGAAGCCATAAAGGAACCGGTAGCTAAAAAGAATCTGGAGTTTGTGATGATGAAAGAAGTCGGTGACCGGCTTAAACTTCGCTTGCAATTTTGGGCGCTTCGCAATGAAGACTTTCCCGTTCAGTCGGCCGATTAGAAAGTAAATCCAATCACTGATGAAAGAACCTGAAAACGCAGCCAGCACAGTCCAAGGGAATGCAAATAAGCCCTTATAAATCAATGAAGAAGCTGTAAGGATCGCTGTTTCACCCTCAAAAAAAGTACCTACCATCAGGGCTAAATACCCGAACTCATTAATAAATTTCTCCATGATTTAATTCAATTCCCCGATGCTTCCGTCACTTTTCCGTCTTTGTTGAGATATGATATGGTGTTCACCATTTTTCGCTCATTCAAATAGCGTTGATAGGCTTCATCGAAGTGACTTCGCTTGCGGACAGCTTCATCATATTCCTCGAGAGTGCCCAGCAACAATTCGCACACTTCACGCACAGCATGAGCATCCGATGCAGTTATGTAATCGGCTAATTCATTCTTAATAGAATAGTTCTGAAACAAAGGAGAGGCCTGATGTTTCACTAAAAACCGAAGGCCGCACTTTTCGGCAACACTCAGATCAAGCACATCGTCATAGACAAACGCAACTTCATGAGGCTGCAGGCTATTCTTCTTTAAAAAATGCTCAAACGCAACCAATTTGTTAATGGACTTAAAATATACGGCATGAAAATGTTCGCGCTGAGCTAAATGTAAGGCTGCGGGGTTTTCCTCTCCGGTGATGACGACCACGGAGGGCAGCGATCCGTGTTTCAGCCAATGACCAAACCGAAGCATGTTAGTACCCATAGAATCCACTTCACTGAAAGGGCTTCCACCTGCCGCGGTTTTCACGCCATCGTTGAAGACACCGTCCCAATCAAAGATGTAGGCTTTGATTTTAGAAAGCTTATCCTTGAATTCAGCAAAAGGGCGGCAAAATGTGCCGCCCAGTTCTGTAAATATTATTTCGGTATTATCCATTGCTACTTAGCCTATTGAAGGCTAGTCTACTTCCATATCCTGAATATCAAGCATGCCTGAAGGCTTGCCATTTTCAGTTACGAGGATGGTATCTACTTTAGATTTCTTAAAAATCTCAGACGCTTCATACAGCATTGCATTGGCATCAACTGAAACGGGAGGATTGTATTTAAAGTCTCCCATTTTTTGCGTCAACACATTCCTTCCGTCTTGTTGTATTTTTCTACGGAGTTCTCCGTCGGTGAATACACCCAGAGCACTACCATCACCTTTTGTTACGGTTACCGCGCCAAATCCAAATTCAGTCATTTTTACAATGGCATCGGTAAGTGTAGCGTCAAAAGAAACAACCGGATTCACTTTATTGATAGCATCTTTCACTTTCACGGTCATCAGGCGGGTATGCTCCACAAATTGTTGTGTACCTAAAGAAGTGAAATTATTTTCTGTCAACACTTTCATCAGTTTCCAAGGAACTGTAATAGTGTGAACGCCAATATTGAGTGCATTGCGAACATGTTCTACGGTGCGAACGGACGAGAACATCACTTTGGTATCGTATCCGTAATGATCCACGGCAAACACACATTGCTCAACCAGGTCAAGCGCATCATGACCTTGATCCTGCAAGCGGCCTACCAGCGGGCAAACGTACGATGCGCCTGCTTGCATAGCCATATATGCCTGCTGCAAAGTATAAATCAAATGAACATTTACAAGCAGCCCTTCCCTTCTCAAAAGATTACAAGCTTTCACACCTTCCAGAGAAACAGGAATCTTGAAAACGGTCTTCTTAGGGTCAAGGCCCAACGCCAACTGGCGCTTCGCCTCTTTCAAAACATCTTCCGCCTTATCGCCAAGCGCTTCAATCTGAAGCACCGGGACAATTTTAGAAAGCTTTACGATAAGTCCATCAACATCGGTAACCCCGCCACGGTGCATAAATGTAGGCGTCGTAGTAAGGCCGTTGAGGAAGCCCAGTTGAAATGCGTCTTCAATTTCTTTGAGATCTGCAGAGTCTAAGTACAATTCCATAAAATGTATTTCGGGTTAAATAAAAAATTCTATTTCAAAACTGGAGTTTGTTCGCGGTATTTCACTTCAATCTGGTGGAGTTCAATCAATGGCTTCAAAAATTCTTCGAGGTCATACACGCACAATTGACTCGCCGCATCGCAAAGTGCCTTTTCTGGCTCCGGATGTGTTTCAATGAAAACGCCATCAACTCCCGAAGCAACTCCGGCACGCGAAAGAACTGGCAAAAATTCACGAGCACCGCCTTTAGCATCCGCACTTGGAATTCCGTATTTCCGGATTGCATGAGTAACATCAAAGACTACCGGGTAACCGATCTTGCCCATGTGGTAAAAGCTACGCGGGTCAACGATAAGGTCGTTATAGCCAAAAGTATAGCCGCGCTCAGTGAGGATAATCTGGTCATTGCCTGCCTCCACACACTTGGTTACAGGATGTTTCATATTGTCGGGGGCAAGAAACTGGCCATGCTTGATATTAATCACTCGTCCGGTCTTGGCTGCGGCTACCATCAACGAAGTTTGCATGCAGAGATAAGCCGGAATTTGTAACACATCTACTACAGATCCGGCAGCAGCAGCCTGGTCCGGATAGTGAATGTCGGTGAGCAGCGGAAAACCGAATTGTTCCTTGATCTTGGCCAGCATCTTCACACCCTTGTCTAGGCCCGGGCCATTGTAATACTTGAGACTGCTACGGTTATCCTTCTGGAATGACGACTTATAGATGATCTTGATCTTCATCCGTTCCGAAACTTCTTTCAGTTTTTCGGCTGTGTCCATCATGATCTTTTCTTCTTCGATCACACACGGGCCTGAGATGAGGAAAAGCTCATCGGCACCGCACTCAATATTGCCTACACGAACTATTTTCTTATTCATAATGTCTACATTTAAACGGTTTGCAATTGATCAACCTAACGACCGAAAGGCAGATTTAATAAAAACTTAGCAAAGGTATTGACTTATTTAAAATTTTAACGCTTAATTTTGCAGAAACTAATTTAACCGAATGCCTTTTATCTAACGTAAAAACAACTAACGCGAATTGGAAAAAGAATTCAAATATCCCACGACCGGCCATTTCACCGCAGGTCTAAGCTTCAGCCACCAGGCGCTGAATAAATCCCACCTTTCTGTTGTCAACACAGGCAGGCGTCCGCATTGGCGGATTAGAATCTGATACTACCTCCCTCTCAATGAGATAGCAGCGCAATACCAAGGGTATTTCGCCATTTGTGCTTTAAGGTATTTTACTCATCTATTAATGTAAGAACTATCGTGGACAACAATATTATCGTGCGTGAGGCTACAGTTGCTGATGTACATTATGCCGAAACCATCACCAACGAAATGGCAGAATCGGCCAAGGCCAGAGGTACAGGCATTGCAAAGCGTTCGCCCGAATACGTAAAAATGAAAATGGAAGAAGGCAAAGCTGTGATTGCCGTAACCCCAGTCGGGGAATGGGTCGGGTTTTGCTACATCGAGTCATGGGAACATGAAAAGTTTGTGGCCAACAGCGGGCTGATTGTCTCGCCTGCTTTCCGCAAAAGCGGTGTGGCTACCCTTATCAAGCAGAAAGTATTCGCTCTCTCCCGAAAGAAATATCCCGACGCAAAGATATTCGGGCTCACTACCGGTCTAGCCGTAATGAAGATCAATTCGGACTTAGGCTACGAACCCGTAACTTATTCAGAATTAACTACCGATGAAGAATTTTGGAAAGGCTGCCAAAGCTGTGTTAACTATGAAATACTAAAAAGCAAGGAGCGCAAAAACTGCATGTGCACGGCCATGCTGTACGATCCGGTAGAAAAAGCCAAGGAGGCTGAACAAAAAAAACTACATCAAGTGGGGCCGGGCAATTTTTGGGGGCGAGACATGCGAAGCGACAACCGGCTGTTTGACCGCTGGGTTAAGTTTAAACAGTTCGTATTACTGAAAGGCTGGCGAAAGAAAGAAGATGAAGGCAGTCCGAGGAAACCTTCGCTGATGAGTTTGTTCTTCTGGTAATAGTCTAAAATATTTATTCATACTTGAAATGAAAAAAATTGTATTGGCTTCAGTGGCGGATTGGATACTTCGTATTGTGCTATCTACTTGTCGAAAGAGTTGGGCTATGAAGTCCACACGATTACTGTGAACACCGGAGGCTTCAACGAAAGTGAAGTAAAGGAAATTGAAAAACGGGCGTTAAGCCTTGGTGTCAAATCACATACTACCGTAGACGAAACAAAAAACTATTACGATAAGGTAATTCGATTTTTGGTGTTTGGTAATGTTCTTAAAAACGGAACGTATCCGTTAAGTGTGAGTGCCGAACGGATGTCGCAAGCGCTGGCTACCGCGAAGTATGCACAGCAAATCAATGCTCAGGCTGTGGCACATGGCAGTACCGGTGCTGGCAACGATCAGGTGCGATTCGATATGGTCTTTCAAATTCTGGCACCGGGCTTAGAGATCATCACTCCTATCCGGGATAAAAAACTTAGCCGCGAAGAAGAAGTCGAATATTTAAAATCGAATGGAGTGGCCTTCAGTTCAGAAAAAGCTAAATACTCTATTAATAAAGGAATCTGGGGAACTTCGGTGGGCGGCAAGGAAACCTTAAACTCCCTCGGCATGTTGCCCGAGGAAGCTTGGCCGACACAAGTGACAAAAGGCGGAAGTGAAGAGATTAAGTTGGGCTTTGAAAAAGGTGAGTTGATTTCGGTAAATGGAAAAGGATTTTCGCACCCTACCGAGGCCATTCAGTTTCTGCAGTCCATCGCCGGGCATTATGGCATTGGCCGAGATATACATGTGGGTGATACTATTATTGGAATAAAAGGTAGGGTTGGATTTGAGGCGGCAGCCCCGGTGTTAATCATCAAGTCTCACCATGCACTTGAAAAACACGTGCTCACCAAATGGCAGCTCAGCTGGAAAGACCAACTCGCTCAGTTCTATGGCAACTGGCTGCATGAGGGTCAATATCTTGATCCGGTGATGCGCAACATTGAAGCTTACCTGTCCGACTCCCAGCAAAATGTAACGGGCGAAGTTTCCGTTACTCTATATCCGTATCGCTTTCAAATTAATGGAATTACATCTCCTTATGATTTGATGTCTGCAAAGTTTGGAAAGTACGGAGAGATGAACCTGGGCTGGACAGGTGACGATGTAAAAGGGTTCACAAAAATTTTCGGCAATCAGGTGGCCATATATCATCAAGTGAAAGTTGAAGCGGAAAAAGGTTAGTCGTTATTAGTTAATCGTAAAACAATGAGCAAAATAAAAGCAGGCATTATCGGAGCAGCTGGATATACTGGCGGAGAAACTATCCGCCTGTTGCTCAATCACCCGTCTGCTGAATTGATTTTTGCTCAAAGTCGAAGTCAGGCGGGCAAGCATGTGTCCGAGACGCATACAGATCTGGTTGGTGAAACTGATTTAAGATTCTCCGACTCTTTCGATAGGTCGGTTGATGTTCTTTTCCTTTGTCTTAGCCATGGCGAAAGTAAAAAGTGGCTGACGGACAATACCATTCCAACTCATACAAAAATCATAGATCTTGGAAATGATTTCAGATTAGGTGACAAGGTCGGTAGTCGGGAGTTTGTCTATGGTCTGCCTGAATTTCAAAAAGAAAAAATAAAAAGCGCCGGCAACGTTGCCAATCCAGGTTGCTTCGCTACAGCGATTCAGCTTGGGCTACTTCCATTAGCTGAAACTGGGGTTCTCAGTGAAGTTTACACAACCGGCATCACGGGATCTACCGGAGCGGGGCAAAAACTTCAGGAGACGACTCACTTCACGTGGCGCACAAACAATATCTCCGCATATAAAACATTAACACATCAACACCTTGGCGAAATCAAGAGGACGTTGGCTTCGTTGCAGGCAGGTTTTAATGACTTCATAAATTTTATACCCTGGCGTGGCGATTTTACAAGAGGGATTTACGTGTCGTCAGTTGTGAAATGCAAGTTGAGTCTTGAAGAATTAAAAAATCTATATGGCAAGTTCTACTCGCAACATCCATTCACGCACACTTCAGCAACAATGATTGATCTGAAGCAAGTTGTGAATACCAACAAATGTTTACTTCATGTCGAAAAGATTGAAGATAAACTCGTCATTCATTCCGCGATGGATAATTTATTAAAAGGTGCTAGCGGTCAGGCGATTCAAAACATGAATTTAATGTTCGGTCTTGATGAAAGCGAAGGCCTGCGACTGAAAGCTAATAGTTATTAATTAAACAAAATGGCAGAAACTAAAATAGCTATACTTGGCGGAGGTAATCTCGGCGTGGCCATTGCGCTGGGCGCGGCAAAAGGAAATGTTTCGAGTCCGAAAAACATTTCTATTACAAGAAGACATCTTTCCAAGATAGAACACCTCAAAAAAAATGGTTTTAAAGTTACTACCGAGAATATTGAAGCAGTCACGTCATCACGAATCATCATTTTGTGCGTTCAGCCCAAACAACTTCAGGGACTATTGCAAGAAATTGCTCCATCACTAAAAAAAGGCAAACATATTTTAGTCTCCACAATTACCGGAATTAGTACAGAGGAAATTTCTTCGCACATAAACAAAGAGATTCCGATAGTCAGAGCTATGCCAAATACCGCTATTGCAATCGGCTCATCGATGACTTGTATTTGCTCCAAAAACGCGAACGAAAAACAATTGAAAGAAATTCAAACTTTGTTTAACGCATTGGGCACCACTCTTGTCATTGAAGAGAGACTGATGAAAGCGGCCACCGTATTAGCGGCTAGTGGCATTGCTTTTTTTATGCGCTATATCAGAGCCGCAACTCAAGGCGGAATTCAGTTGGGCTTCGATTCTGAAGAGTCGCAACTTATTGCAGTTGAGACAGCTAAGGGAGCTGCCTCGCTCCTGTTGGGCAATCATTCACATCCCGAAATTGAAATCGACAAAGTCACAACACCCGAAGGTTGCACCATTGCTGGATTAAACGAAATGGAGCATCAGGGATTAAGCTCAGCACTCATAAAAGGTATTATTACATCTTTCGAAAAAATCAATTCTATCAAAAAATGAAGCTCTTCGATGTCTACCCACTTTTTCCTATTGAACCAATAAAAGCTCAGGGCTCTTGGCTCTGGGACAAGCAGGGGAATAACTATCTTGATTTATATGGTGGTCACGCAGTGATCTCAATTGGCCATAACCATCCTCATTATGTCAGTGCAATAAAAAATCAATTGGATAAAATCAGTTTCTACTCCAACAGTGTTCAAAATTCTTTGCAAGAAAGGTTAAGTGAAAAGCTAGGGCAGGTTTCTGGTTATCCTGATTATCAGTTATTCCTTTGCAACTCGGGAGCAGAGGCAAACGAGAATGCACTCAAGCTTGCCTCGTTTGTCAACGGAAGAAAAAAAGTAATCGCATTCAAAAAGTCATTTCATGGAAGAACCTCCGGGGCTGTGGCTGCTACCGACAATCCAAAAATTGTAGCGCCATTTAATTCCGGACATGAAATCCAATTTCTTCCGCTAAATGATGAACAAGCATTTAATCAATCTATAAACAATTCCGTTGCTGCAGTTATTATCGAAGGTATTCAGGGCGTGGGCGGCATTCAACTTCCAAGTGAATCATTTTTACAGTTGCTCTCTAAAAAATGTAAGGAAGTCGGTGCCTTGCTGATACTTGATGAAGTGCAATCGGGTTATGGACGAACGGGAAAATTTTTTGCGCATCAATTTGCAAGCATCAAACCAGATTTGATTACCATCGCTAAAGGTATGGGCAATGGCTTTCCGGTAGGAGGAGTTTTAATTGAGCCATCGATAAAGCCATGGAGTGGAATGCTTGGGACCACGTTTGGCGGAAACTATCTTGCATGTGCTGCCTCACTGGCTGTGCTTGAGGTCATCGAAAAAGAAAATCTGATGGAGAATGCCGAGAAAATCGGAAATTACCTGATGTCTCAAATCCAATCCGTTCCATCGGTTTTACAAGTGCGCGGACGTGGCTTAATGATTGGCTTCGATTTACCGGAAAGCCTGTCAGGTTTACGCCAAGAGCTTTTGTTCAAGCATCATATCTTCACCGGCGAAGCAAAACCAAATACTATTCGCTTACTGCCTTCGCTGGCGTTGAAAATTGAAGAAGCCGATTTATTGATGGAAGCATTGGCGTTCGAACTAAAAGCATTTGCCTGATGAAGCAATTCCTATCCGTCAATGATGTGCCCAATATCAATGCGCTAGTTGACAAAGCGCTTGCCTATAAGATAAATCCATTGGCAGATCAGCATCTCGGGCAAAAGAAAAGAATGGGACTGCTGTTCTTAAATCCGAGTATGCGCACACGTTTGAGCACACAAATTGCAGCACAAAATCTGGGCATGGAAGCTATTGTATTTAATGTTGGCCAGGATGGTTGGGCCCTGGAGTTTGAAGACGAAGCCATCATGAGTGGCAACACCGTGGAACACGTAAAAGATGCCGCCCCGATTTTAGGAAAATATTTTGATGTGCTGGGCGTTCGCACCTTTCCTACGTTACAAAATAAAGAAGAAGACTACAGTGAATTGTACGTCAACCAGTTTATAAAATATTCAGGCATTCCTGTTATAAGTCTGGAGAGCGCAACACTGCACCCGCTGCAAAGTCTTACCGATCTGATTACAATCACAGAAACATTTAAAGAAAAAAGAAAGCCAAGGATAGTGCTCACGTGGGCACCGCATGTAAAGGCCCTTCCGCAATGCGTGGCCAATAGTTTTTCACAATGGGTGAATGCCTGGGGAAAAGCGGATTTTGTAATTACACATCCTGAAGATTATGAGCTTGACCCGAAGTTCACAAAAGGAGCATCGATTACTCATCATCAGGACGAGGCGCTTGAAAATGCAGACTTTGTTTATGTAAAAAACTGGAGCACGTACAATGATTATGGTAGAATTTATTGCAACGACCCTCAGTGGATGCTCACCAACAAAAAATTGAAACCTACTAATAATGCTAAAATAATGCATTGCCTGCCTGTAAGAAGAAATGTGGAGCTAAGCGATGAAGTGCTTGACAACGCCCATAGTATAGTGACACAACAAGCAGCAAACCGGGTATGGGCTGCACAAGGAGTATTGAGCGAAGTATTAAATGGATTGGGTAAATAAAATGAGTATCAATTCTATTTAGACTTAGCCCATTGAATATCGATTGACAACTATGAACAAACTATATATCATTAAAATAGGCGGCAACGTACTCGATAATGAAAAAGCGTTAGCCGAGTTCCTCAAAAATTTTGCTTCTATACAAGCACCAAAAATCTTAGTTCACGGAGGCGGAAAAATTGCCACAGATATCGGAAACCAATTGGGCATCGAGTCAAATTACATTGATGGAAGAAGGATCACGGACTCTCCGACCCGTGATTTGGTAACCATGGTTTACGGTGGCCTTCTGAATAAACAAATTACAGCTCAGCTTCAGTCTTTGCATTGCAACGCTATGGGCGTAACCGGCGCAGATGGAAATTTACTACGCGCCACCAAACGTCCCGTTACAAAAATTGATTACGGTTATGTGGGTGATATCACTCCCGAGAGTGTTAACTCTACTTTTCTTTATTTTCTATTAAAACAAAACATCACTCCAGTATTCGCTTCACTCACACACGCCAACGGCGAAATCCTGAATACCAATGCCGATACAATAGCTTCAGTGCTGGCAATCTCGCTGAGCAAACATTTTGATACGCGATTGATATTTTGCTTTGAGAAGAACGGAGTTTTGAAAAATGTAAATGATGAAAACTCTGTGATCAGCAATCTTACTAAAGAACTTTATGATAAACTTTTGAAGGAAGGCTCCTTTCACGATGGTATTTTGCCAAAGCTTGAAAATGCTTTTGCTGCAATTCAATCGGGAGTGAAAGAAGTTTTGATTGGAGAACACTCTCACCTATTAGCAAATACCGGTTATGACACTCGCGGAACTTTGATTACGCTACAATGAAAGAGCACTTGCCCGGCATTGCGATTGATCTACTGCAGCAATTAATTTCCATTCCGTCTTTTAGTAAGGAGGAAACGAAAACGGCATCATTGATTGAAGACTTTTTAGCTTACCACAATATTATAACGGTTCGTAAGGGCAACAACGTCTGGTCGAAGAATCGGTTTTATGATCCTACAAAGCCGACAATACTTCTTAATTCACATCACGATACCGTAAAACCAAATCCTGCCTATACCCGAAATCCATTTTCGGCAAATATTGAAGGCGGAAAACTATTTGGCCTGGGAAGCAACGATGCCGGCGGCGCATTAGTATCACTTCTTGTTACCTACTTCTATTTTTACGGAGAAAAGAATTTAAAGCATAATTTAATACTCTTGGCTTCGGCCGAAGAAGAAATATCGGGTACAGGTGGAGTTGAATTGGTTTGGAATGATTTACCAAAGATTGATTGTGCCATTGTTGGCGAGCCGACATTGATGGAAATGGCAATCGCTGAAAAAGGTTTGTTGGTTTTGGATTGTATTGCTAAAGGAAAAGCTGGCCACGCTGCTCGCGAAGAAGGCGTGAATGCAATTTATGAAGCGTTGGATGACATTACATGGTTTGAAAGTTTTCAATTTCCAAGGATTTCCAAAACCCTCGGCAAAGTAAAAATGACCGTTACCATGATCAATGCAGGTCAGGCTCACAACCAAGTTCCACCGGAGTGTAAATTTACTGTTGATTGCCGGGTGACGGATGCATATTCATTTGAGGAAATTCTCGAAGAAGTAAAAAGGAATGTGAAATGTGAAATCGTACCACGATCACTGCGTTTGCGTCCTTCAAGTATCGAAGAGACACATCCATTGGCGCTTGCCGGGAAAAAGCTTGGCTTGAATTTTTATGGTTCACCTACCACCTCAGATCAGGCATTGATTCCCGTTCCTTCAGTGAAAATTGGACCTGGGGATTCAGCTCGCTCTCACAGTGCCGATGAATTTATTTATACATCTGAAATAGAAAAGGGAATAGATACCTATATTGATCTTCTGGAGGGAGTAATAAAATGAACGAAGGCGTTAAGGTTTTAAAAACAGAAATACTTTCCAACAATTGGTATGTACTAAAGAAAGTTACTTTCAACTTTCTTACCCGAAAAGGAAACTGGATTGAACAAAGTAGAGAAGCGTACGATCGCGGTAATGGTGCGACTATTCTATTATACAATAAAGAGACTGCCAATGTGATTTTAACTCGTCAATTCAGAATGCCCACGTTCATCAACGACAATCCCACCGGAATGCTAATAGAGGCTTGCGCCGGTTTGCTCGATCTTGATAACCCAGAAGATTGCATCCGTCGCGAAACCGAAGAAGAAACTGGTTTTAAAATCAAAGAAGTAAAAAAGATATTCGAAGCTTACATGTCTCCTGGTTCTGTCACGGAGGTGTTGTATTTTTTTATTGCTGAATACTCAAGGGATATGCAAATATCGGAAGGTGGAGGTGTGGATGACGATGAGAACATTGAAGTGTTGGAAGTACCTTTTTCGAATGCACTGAAGATGATTGAGACAGGCGAGATACGTGATGGCAAAACAATTATGCTGCTTCAGTATCTACAAATTCACAATATACTTTGATGGCCACACAAATCTCACGCTTTGAATTAGAATCGATATGAAACTTTGGCAAAAAGAAAAAGATTCAGACAGCGCGGTAAACAAGTTCACCGTTGGCAACGACCGCAAAACAGATCTCTATCTTGCTTCTGTTGATATACTTGGCTCGTTAGCTCATATCCATATGCTGGAGTCGGTGGGGTTGCTGGCAAAAGATGAGCTGAGTATCTTATCACAAGAGCTTAAGTTGATCTATAGCGAAGTTGAAAAAGGCAATTTCATTATTGAAGATGGAGTGGAAGATATTCATTCGCAGATTGAAATTCTATTAACCAAAAAACTGGGTGACGTAGGAAAAAAAATTCACAGTGGCCGCAGTAGAAACGATCAGGTATTAGTTGACATCAAACTTTTTCTTCGAAATGAAATACAAAACCTTACTGGCGAGGTAAAGTCTTTGTTTGATTTGCTTCAGTCAAAGAGTGAAGAACATAAGGAGAAACTTCTTCCTGGCTACACGCATCTGCAGCTTGCAATGCCTTCGTCTTTCGGGCTTTGGTTTGGAGCCTATGCTGAAAGTTTGTCAGACGATCTGATTACACTTCAGGGTGCTTATCAAATTGTAAATAAAAACCCGTTAGGCTCCGCGGCAGGTTATGGCTCTTCCTTTCCGTTGAATAGAAAGATGACGACCGACTTACTTGGGTTTGATGATTTGAATTATAATGTGGTGTATGCTCAAATGGGGCGTGGCAAAACCGAACGGATTGTTGTACAAGCCATCGGCAACCTGGGCGCGACGCTTTCTAAGCTGGCAATGGATGCGTGTCTATTTTTAAATCAAAACTTTGCATTCATTTCTTTTCCTGACGAGCTCACAACAGGTAGCAGCATAATGCCGCACAAAAAAAACCCCGATGTATTTGAGTTGATTCGTGCAAAATGTAATTCCCTTCAATCATTACCCAATGAAATCATCTTGCTGACCAACAATTTGCCATCAGGTTATCATCGCGATTTTCAGCTGCTTAAAGAAAAAGTGTTCCCTGCTTTCGAAACTTTAACCGATTGCCTGCAAATGGCTACGTTGATGTTGTCAAATATCAAAATAAAGGACCGCATTCTCGAAGACGAAAAATACAAGTACTTATTCAGTGTAGAGGAAGTTAATAAGCTTGTGCTGTCGGGAGTACCATTTCGCGATGCTTACAAGAAAATAGCGAACGACATTGAAACGGGGAAGTTTACGTACTCACCTAAAGTCAACCACACCCACGAAGGAAGCATTGGCAACTTATGTAACGACAAAATCAGGGAGAGCTTTGATCAAATCCTTCACACATTCAATTTCGAAAGATCGAATAGTGCCGTTAAGAAATTACTCGATTAGTCAGTGTTCCATATCTTTCAGCTCAATCTCAAGTGCACGTGTGCTGATGTAAATCTCATTCAGCGATAGTCCTAATGATAGCAAGAGGAAACCCAGACTCAGGCCAAAAGTTACAAAGGCCGGCACTTCATAGCCAAAATAAACGAGCAACATACAAAGCACACACAAAAAGAAACTAAGAATACCGGAAGCTTGCATTTGCTTAATCAATTCTAATCTGCGCTTCAGGTTTTTGATTTGCTCATGGACGATTGCGCGCTCTTCAGGTACTTGCTTGTATTTGGTGTGCAGGTTTCTAATTAAAGTAGCCAATGCTAAAAAGCGATTAGTATATGCGAGCATCAGCAAAGTGATGGCAGGAAATAAAAGTGCAGGAGTATCGATGGCGAATGGCATAACTGAATTTTGAATAGATTAAATTTACAGTCTAAAATTATCGAAACATTTCATGCAAGCACAAACTATTTTATTGGTTATCATCGGGATTGTTGTAGTAAGTTATCTCTTTGGTCAGTTTTTAGAGTACCTTAATTTACAAGCGCAGCGAAAGGAAATACCTGCGGAGATTGCCTCTTTTTACGACAAAGAAAAATATCTCAAGTCATTGGATTACCATCGGGAACAGACTTATTTCTCATTTATAACCTCGGCATTCAGTCTTGGCCTTTCATTACTAATGCTCATGCTGGGTGGCTTTGGATGGTTGGATACCTTTCTCCGCGGCTTCATCACTTCAGAGATCCCGCTGGCATTGACATTCTTTGGAGTGCTCGCAATCACATCCGATTTAATTACAATTCCTTTTCAATGGTATTCAGTTTTTGTAATCGAGGAGAAATATGGATTTAATAAAACCACTCCGAGAACCTTCATTGTTGACAAACTAAAAGGTTATTTGCTCGGAGCCATCATTGGCGGGCTCTTACTTTCGGCATTGATTTACCTGATCGGAAAGATCGGACCAAACTTCTGGGTCTGGTTCGGGATAATCGCTGCGGGGTTTATTCTGTTGGCTAACTTATTTTACACTTCATTAATTCTCCCTTTGTTTAACAAATTAACTCCGTTGCCTGAGGGTGAATTGAAAGACGCCATTCAAACCTTCGCGAAGAAGGTAAGTTTTCCACTGGACAATATTTTTGTAATGGACGGCTCAAAGCGATCTAAAAAAGCAAATGCATTCTTTGCAGGAATCGGCAAGAAAAAGAAAATAGTATTGTTTGACACCCTGATCACCAATCATACTTCAGAAGAGCTGGTAGCGGTACTTGCACACGAGGTGGGGCATTTTAAAAGGAAACATATCGTGTTTGGCTATGTGCTCTCAGTAATTCAAATCTTCTTCACGTTGTGGGTTTTGTCATTGATGGTTTTCAATCAAAACGTTTCAATGGCACTTGGCGGAACTCAAACTGCCGTCCATCTCAACTTGATTGCGTTTACAATTCTCTTCTCTCCTATCTCGGGTATCACCGGATTGCTGATGAGTATATACAGTCGCAGAAATGAATTTGAAGCAGACCGTTATGCCAAAGAAACATTTGACGGAAATGCTCTGGCAAACGCCCTGAAAAAATTGTCAGTCGATTCGCTCAGTGACTTGTACCCGCACCCTGCCTACGTCTTCTTTCATTATTCGCATCCGCCATTACTAGCCAGGCTACAAGCTCTTAAAAAAAGTATTTAGCAACATCGACAAGAATCATCCAATTACTGGATCACATTGCCTTGCTGTAAAGTTATACCAGTTGAGAGAAAGGGCTTCTTCAGTTTACACCTTAAAACTGCATCTTCAATCCTAGAATAAATGTTCTTGCCGGAGGATAACCTCCATAGTCAAATCCGCGTGACGCATTGCCCAGATTATGATTTACGTTGACAAGAGGATCGAGCCCGCTGTACTTTGTCAACAATAAGAGGTTCTGCCCCGTGATGGAAACACTGAGTGACTTTAATAAAGAATTTGATAGCGGGACGCGGTAAGAGATCGAAGTATAAGACAGTCGCACAAAATCACCTTTTTCAAGGTACTTGGAAGAAACAGCATTCGGGTTACGTGGATTTTCAATTGAGTTCAATACAGCATACGTAACGTTATTGGCAGTTGCCAAACTTGACTTTGTCAGGAATGCATTTGTCGTGTTATTGTAAACATAAAAACCCGTGGAGGAAGTGAGCAAAAAAGAGAGTTCTAAATTTTTGTAACTGAATTCATTTGAAAGACCACCGGAAAAAGTAGGAAGGGCCGATCCTAGAAGTTTGTTTTGGGCGTTGGAGGCATAGGTGTTAACACCGGAAGCATCGTAACCGGTAAACTGTGGCATACTCCAGGTAAACAGAGGATGCCCGTTCGTAATTATTTGGGCATAAGCTCCGGTGAGCCCCGGGCCAAAAACGGCACCAGTGGCTACTGGCACACCGAAATTCTTCACTTCGTTTTTATAAAACGTCATATTTAAGGAGCTGTTCCAGTAAAAATCGCCCTGTTTAACAGGTGTGCCGATAAGGACAACCTCTACACCCCTATTAACAACCGCGCCAGCGGAATTGGAGAGGAAGTTGGGGCCAGAACCAAATCCTCCGCCAGAAGAGTAATTAAGAATATGATCGCGAGTGTTATTAAAATATTCTATCGTGCCTCCGATTCTGTTCGAGACTTTCCAATCCAAAGCAACTCCTATGGCTGTGGCTGTTTCAGGTTTTAAGCGTGAATTTCCGTTGTAAAAAATTGAAATCGGATTGCTAAAGCCATAAGGTGTCCAGAAACTGGTATATGTCTGCGTGGCATGAGGATCAAGACCTTCCTGACTTCCCAATTTACCATAGCTACCGCGCAGATCAAATTCAGTGAACCATTTGGCAAGGTTGTTACCAGCAAAAGTCTCCTTGTTTAGTTTCCACCGGCCAGTCAATCCATAATACAAACTATTCCGGTTTGAAGAGGCAAATTTGCTGGACTCGTCGTCGCGCAATATCCCCGTGATAAAGATTTTTTCCCTGAAACCATAACCAACCCTGGCAAAATAGGAAGTTAACTTTGTGGTCGAAGTGGTAGACGGATAGGCCGAAGTGATAATATTAAAATTGTCTATATCCTTAATGAATACATCGGTTGGAGTGGTAACAGGATTATTGAGACCCCATGCTAAGTTTCCATAACTATTTGATTTGAATTCCTGATAGTTATAACCGCCGTTGGCGCTGATGGCATGAGCTCTAAATACTCTGTCGAACGACAGCGTCAGCCCAAGCAATGAAGAAGTATTGGTTAAATATTGATAAACCGCCCTGCCATTCCCTGTGATTTGATTATTGTAAGCGAACCCGTTTATCACCGTGTTTCCCAAGCCCCAGTTCATAGGTATCCTTGGGTCTGCAAATGATTTTCTAAGCGAGTTGGAATTATTAATTCCCGAAGAAGCGGTAAGCGCAAGCCCATCAAGAATCTCATATTTTAATGAAAGATTACCCATAATCCGGTTGACATTATCGTTGTCGGATAAATAAGCGAGCATGGCAGCAGGGTTTCTCCTTCCATCACCAGTATCAAAAAATGTTCCGCCTGGTGAATAAACAGGTGCTGTTGGATTAAAATAGATTGCAGACTGAATCAAGCTTCCCTGGTAACCTGCATTGTCCGTTATGGGGGCATATTGATTTTTTACATTACCGACGGTACCCTGGGCATCGAATGAAAGTTTATCCTTAATTAAATATTTCGATAAATTAACCCGACCTGTAAGACGTGTCAATCCCGAATTATTGACTACTCCCGGTTGATTTTCATAAGAACCGCTCACGCGCAATTTGGTCGTTGTGTTGGCCATACCCCAACCCAACTGGTATCCGTTCACAAGGCTTGTTCTGAAAATCTGATTCTGCCAATCAGTGCTACTTCCCAGATTTATTGGCGGGGAAGACACATTTTGTTTTGCGATAGCCGGAGATACACCCGCGGCAATGCTGGCGTTTTCCACACCAGTCAGAAAATCGTTGGAGTTCAGCAGGTCATATCGCTTTGCAGGCTTTGAAAACCCAGCGTAGGTATTAAAGGTAAAGCCGCCTTTCCCTTTCTCACCAGATTTTGTAGTGACCAGGATCACACCATTGGCAGCGCGCATGCCATAGATCGCAGCTGCCGCATCCTTAAGAATTACGATGGAGGCAATATCGTCGGGGTTAAGAAAGAAAAGCGGGTTCTTTGGTGTTGATGTTCCTTCAACTCCACTCCGCGTGGGTGATGTTCCATTATTATCCATTGGCATACCATCAATGACATAAAGAGGTTCATTATTTCCTGGCAAAGGAGAGGAATACCCGCGTATGGCGATGCTGCTCGTTGCTCCCGGTTCACCCGATGATGGAGTAACTGTAACTCCGGCAATTTTCCCTGCAAATAGCTGCTCAGGCGTGGCAATGACACCCGGGTTAAAATTTTGACTTCCCAGGTTTACAACAGCACCAGTAAGTCTGGATTGAGAGACAACTCCATATCCAATTGCAACTGTAGGATCCTCTTCCAGCATCACTACTACTGAGGATTGCTTACCTAAACTTAACTCGCGGGTGGAATAACCTGGTGCTGAAAAGACCAAGATCCCACCATTGACTACAAAAGAGAAATGACCCAACGAGTTGGTTGTGGTGCGATTATAAGTTCCCTTTTCTTCGACATTTACGTCCTGAATAGGAATATCTCTGGCGGTGGTCACAACTCCAGTCACATTCTGCGCGCTTCCTTGAAAAGCTATTATGAAAAATAAAAAAGCAATCGATTTTATCATACCCTCGTATTAAAGCATTTCTATCTTAGTTTGACTCTTCTTACAAATCATTTCTTCAACTATAACCTATTGGAGCTACATTGGGGCGTAAAAATAATATTCACGATTGATCTCGCAAGGACATCGTGGGCATTACTTAGTTGTTTGTGATTAGTTGTTGGTTTGGGGCAGTGTTACATAAAGATTGGTCCTCCGGTTCATTCCCCATCATGCTTTTTAGTACACGTTAGGCTTTGTAAGGCGTTTAAATCATTTATAACCCCCTCAAAAATAAGGAGGATGAGCATCTGCCCGTCCCCATTAGCTATTTTCTTATCATCTCCCTCGCAATCGCCTTCGACTCCCTTTCATTTACAAGTCATCATACTTTTGAGTACAGTACCACATTCACCAACAACTGGCCGATACGGACAACTTTAGTCTCTCCATATATTAGTTATCCAGCCATTTGTATTTCTTTTTATTTAAATAAGGTAACGGATTTACTACAGTTAGACTGAAGCTCTCTCTATTTTTCAAAATCATTTCACCTTCCTTTACTGCTTCAAAAGATTTTTTAGGAACCGTGATTGTGAGCAAACTATCGCCTTCAAAAAAATAATAAGGTTGATATTGCATCCTGCTTAAATCTGGTTTTTCTGTTAATTCATTCAATCTTAATTGCAACTGATATTCGTTTATATCGCAGTGTTCGCATAATTTTTTTTTTAATAACAAACCTTTGAATGAGATACCAACAATGAATTCTTTATGTAGATTGAAGTTTTCTTTAGTGTCTTTCTGAACACCTTCACCAAATTTTTTGATCTGGGAACATCCAAATACTGGTAATCCAATTAGAAACATTAATATATACTTCATAGGCTCCCGATAAATTCATACGCGATTAGGCCACCTGCAAGCGCAGATAAAATTATCCCCATCCAAAACTGTAATGCAAAGCACGCAATTATTATCAGCACTGGCAGTACAAAATAAGCAACATCTAATATTCGCGACCTTCGACTGACTGGTTTTAAAAGCCATAATCTTACAAGACCTAAAACAATAATCAGAGGTGCTATAACATACGCTATCATCAGTAATGGCAACGCATCAGCCGAAATGGTCGAATAAAAAATATCCCCTATGCTGTAATACAAAAATATCAATAGAACCAGAATGAACCAGTAAAAAAATAACCTTGTCTTTTTCATTCGTAATAATTTAAGTTCAGATCTACTCACCAACCAACCACTGGTGGCCCAGGCGCTCTCTTAATTTTTTTCTTAGTCTTACCTGAAGTACCCCCGCTGTTACCGCCTTGGCTGTTCGCAAACTGACTCAATACCTCTTGCCAGTTTATATTTTCAAAATAGTGCTGCTGCGTTCCAAAGAAGCTTCCAATGCGATTGGTACTACCTGGGTTGCTTAATTGTATTTGATTTACGTTGCCCCCTACGAGGCCTCCATAACTACCCGAACCTGAAAGCGGGCCGGCAACGTTGTCTCCTTCTGTAAAGAAGTGGAGCATCATATCAATTCCAAAATTATCCCACGGATTTTCAGGATCATTAACCCCGTTAAATGCAGGGGTGTTGAAGTTGACAATGTTTACAGAGATATTATGCTTCTCAAAAAGTATCCGAGCAGCTTGTATGGCAACATTACCTCCGTGGCTATGTCCAACCAATGTTATACCCTGTCCTTCTTGGCGGTGCTTCAGTATGTAGGAAACTAGTTGACGGGCTGCTGCTCCACGATCTTTCTCACTGTTGTTAAGCCAATTTCTTGCACCACCTCCCAAAACCCTTTGCATTGGGGTTGAGTTCGCAGCATCTTTGCTCCAGTTGAATCCCAAGTCTGCGGTTTGCTCGGTGCTAAAATAGGGTTTTAGTTCCCTCATGATAAAGTTTGCTACATCCTTCTTCCACATGGAATTGTCTTGGCCAGTCCCATGAATAAAGAAGGCTTCCAGTCCCTCCATCTCACGGTGAGCTGTAACTTTATTTTCACTGAACGCATACGGTGAGTTGTAGTAAAACGCATCCGACATCGGATCGATATTAAAGAACCTACCAATATCAGGTTGATGGTTTCGATACCTGTATGAATCCCAATTCAAACCAAGATCATCGATGTGCTCCTGATTCTGGAACAGGTTAAGTTTATTGGGAACTGTATTTTCTCTTTGGTACGAGTTAAAGGCGAGACCGAAGGGATAAAAATCCTCTTGTTGTACTACAGGTGATTTGATCTGCTGCACCGTGAAGTCATCAAAGTAAACTTCTATCGGTGATGTTGATTCATTTGATAAGTACGTATAAACATAGCCCGGCTGGTTGATGATTACTTGTGCAGTGAGTTGCTGGTGTGGCACATTCGTGCCATCCTCTTTTGCTGCTGTGCTTACTTGTACATAGCCTCCGTTCACAAATACGAAGTTACGGTCAAACACGAGATAGTTCAAGTACGCCTTTGGCCCAGTGCCGGTGCTCCGGCCTTCGCCTGCTAAGCCGGTGTATGGAAATGGAGTTATTCCGTTCACCGAATAGTTCGGTCCGTCTATTACTGTGCCTGCACTTGCTGTGCCTGCTATTATTTGTGCAAGGAATTGTGTGAGTGCTGCCGTGTTGTTGCTGTTTGCCGGGTCTACATATTTGGCATAGACTGTTAGGTTCACAGTGTCGCCTGGCATTACGCTTATCGATCGTGCTATGCCTGTCTTTTCGTTTGCTGAGCCGCTGAGG
>JABDGP010000010.1 GCA_013285945.1 Bacteroidota bacterium
GTTATGTGAATTAATTGATAATATGGAAACTCTACTAAGGTGCCCGTTATTACAATTCCTGCCAGCACACCAAGGATTACAATGATAAGCGCCCGACTATCAGTAAAATTGCGAAGCAAATCCCACAGCAAGAACGCGTAAGTAGCGCCAAAGAAAGAAAATACAGTAATGATCAGCTTTGAAACTTCACTTTTAGAATCTTCAATCAATGGCTCTGAAAGCGTAAGCCCCAGCACGACAATGATTGCCTGAATCAAAACGATGTTACGGTAGTCTTTTAGCTTTTCGCGTTGCAGTTCGCTGCGCGTGAGTAATTTTTTTAAGCTGAAGCCGGATATTCTCATGAAACCTTTAAAATTAGATGTTTTAATTGAGAGTTGTTTTTGAGTTGTTCAGTTTTTAGCCAAAACAAATTTCACTTATCTTGGTTGGATGAGGTTTGGTGTCAGTTATGTGATTTTGCTTGGGCTGCTGTTGGCAAAGCTTCAAATCAATGCGCAAAAGCCATATACTGATAGCCTGAAACAAATTCTCATGCACACTGACGACCCGCAAAGGCGCGTGGACTTACTTTGTGACATTGCTTACGACTTAACCGATTTTGATGACGAGGCCGCCGAAAATTATGCCAATCAGGCAAGGAAACTAGCAGAGGAAAGTAATTACCAAGCGGGACTTAAGTATGCACTCACTGTCGTTGGACTGGGCAATTTCAGTTCCGGAAATTATCAGGAAGCATTACAGAACCTTCATTCTTCGCGGAGGATAAAAGCAGAGCAAAAACCGGAGCTTACCGGATATAATTTAATGCTCATTGGTAGTACTTATCGTGATCTGGCATACTACGATTCGGCAGAACATTACTATAAACTGGCAATTCAAACCATTGGCGAAAAAGGGGATCCTTATTATCTGGGTTTTTTTTACCGCGGTCTTGCCAATTTGAAATTAATATTATGGCAAAGTCAGGAAGCATTGACTTATTTGAAAAAGGCTGAAAGCTACGCTAAGAAGCGGCCCAGGGATTTTTATGTTTTGATGAATATCTGGGACTTGTATGGTCGTGTGTACCATCAACTACTTAAATATGATGAGTCCAATGCCTACTTTAAAAAAATGTGCGACCAAGAGAAGCTCACGAAGGATTACTTGCAGGAGATAAAATGCCTCTTGCATGAATCCGATGTAGCTATAGACAACGGAGATTTTGGCAATGCGCTTCAATATTCATTTAAGGCTCTGCAGATTTCTGATATTTACCGCTACCCTCAAGAACGTGTGGATGTTTACAGCAAGATTGGATACATCTACACTGAGCTTTCGCAATATTCCCTCGCTTCTCAATACTATTTTGAAGGACTAAAGATTGGCGAAAAATACGGTTTGCGATTTGAAACAGCGGATCTCTACGCCAAACTGGCCTGGATATATAAAGAGGAATCAAGCTATACAGTGGCACACGATTACCTGAACAAATCAGAAAGTTTACGAATAACCATTGGCGACCGGCATGGAGTATCCGAATGCCAGAATATTCGAGGCTTGGTTTATTATTTGCAAAAAGAGTATGATCGGTCCCTGGCCGAATTCAACAAGGCGCTGACAATACGCAAAACTGTAGGAAATGAGCTAAATATAACGGCTACTATATATAATATGTCGCTGGTATATGAGGCGCAGAATAAAAATGCGATAGCACTTGATTACCAAATGCAATCCATGGCAGTGGAAGAAAGGCTGAACAACATTGTGGGTATGGGTATTTCGTACAATAGTATTTCAGAGCTGATGATCAAATTAAACAGATTTAGTGAAGCCGATGCATACTTGAAAAAAGCGATGCGTCTTTCGGTGACTACCGGTTCTAAATTGTTGAGAAGAAATATTTATTCCAATTATGCCCGCTTTTACGAGGTGCAGGGCAACTACAAAATGGCGAACCAATACCATAAAAAATTTGAAACCCTTAATGATAGTATTTACTCAGAAAGTGGAAGTGTAAAACTGGCTGAGATGGAGGCGCTTTATCAGGTGGAGAAAAAAGAACTCGAGATCAGAGAACTTGACGAACAAAAGAAAATGCAGGGCAAAGAATTAGAGTCTCAACGACAACTTGCCCGGCAACAACGGTTTATTATAGCTATTTCGTTGACATCTATTGTTATGCTTTTGGTGGCGGGAGCCGTGGTGTTTCGGTATAGCAGAGAAAAAAGCAGGGATAATAAGAGTTTGCAGAAATTGAATCGTGCGATAAGCGAACAAAAGGAAGAAATTCAGGCACAATCGGAAGAGTTAATTGAAGCTTCTGAGACAATCACCAACATTAACAAAGAACTGGAGGTGAAGATTGAAGCTCGCACCACAGAATTGAAGCAAGCCTATAAAGAGTTGGATACTTTCTTTTATCGGGCATCACATGATTTCCGCAGGCCAATTACCACTTTTTTGGGATTGGCAGGAGTGGCAAAAATTACTGTAAAAGACCAGGTATCGCTCGAGCTTTTTGAAAAAGTAAGCGAAACCGCCGGAAGCCTGGATAAAATGCTGCAGAAATTACAGTCGATCAGCGACGTAGGCTCCCAGCAAATGGTATATAAGGAAGTCTTTTTGAAAGAACTGACAGAAGAAATATTAGACAGCTTTAGCAGGCAACTGCAGCAAAAGAAAATTGCTGTACATCAGGAGATGAACGAAAGCACTTCACTCGTATCATATCCTGCAATGGTCAAAATCATTATAGAGAACTTAATCGAAAACGCCATTCATTTTGCTGGTGTTGAAAATCCGTTTATTAATGTAAGGGCATCGGTGAACTCTGAGACTGCTACAATTGAGGTTGAAGACAACGGCCAGGGGATAATGGACGAATACAAATCGCGTATTTTCGAAATGTACTTTCGTGCCAACGAAAACTCAAAGGGAAACGGGCTGGGCCTGTACATTGCCAAAAAGGCCGCTGAAAAACTTAATGGTCACATTAATTTCTCCAGCAATTATGCCAAGGGGACTTTGTTTAGCGTGATACTTCCCAACCGCCAGAAATAAAAAAAGCGATGCATATAGGCATCGCTTCAGTCAAAAACATCTTCAAGTCTACATTCCTGAGCCAGAGCCCGATCCTGAATTCCATGTTGGAGGCTCTGGTGCCGGTGTAGGCGCGGGAGCCGGTGCTGGTGCAGGAGTTGGTGCCGGAGCGGGTGTAGGAACTACTTTTGGTTGAGGTGCAGGTTTTTTAGCAACCGGTTTCTTTTTAGCAACTGGTTTTTTCTTGGCTACTGGTTTCTTAGCTGCTTTCTTAGCGACTTTTTTCTTGGCCGCTTTCTTAGCTACCTTTTTTACTACTTTCTTTTTGGCTGCTTTCTTGCTGGATTTTTTGGCTTTTGCTTTTCCTTTCTTCGCAGCTTTTTTCGCTTTCTTTGCCATAGCACAATGGGGTTAAATTTTTTTTGGAGTTGAGACTTTTGGATTTCTTCTAAATCCACTGAAATTTAATTAAGAGTTTGCTTGGAATGACATTCGTTTGAAAAAATATTTCAAGCCTTTGACTCACCCAAAGAGCGATAGATGCGATAAGTGCGAGGTTGGGTTTAATAAATTCATTTTTAAAAAATAACTGCCCCGATTTTGTTTTTAGCAAAATACTAAATATTTTAGCATTTAATTATAAAGAAAACCAAGATGAATCCAGACGCAAAAGAGAAATTAAAAGCCCTTCAACTGACTATCGACAAACTAGAAAAGACCTACGGAAAGGGCACCGTAATGAAGTTAAGTGATGAAAAAATTATGGATGTTCCGGCTATTTCTACCGGCTCGCTGGGGCTGGATATTGCGCTGGGCATTGGCGGTATTCCACGAGGACGTGTTACTGAAATCTACGGCCCCGAATCTTCTGGTAAGACAACGCTCACCATGCATTGCATAGCTCAGGCTCAAAAGAAGGGTGGCCTTGCTGCCTTTATTGATGCAGAGCATGCTTTTGATAAATCGTATGCCGAGAAACTAGGAATAGATACCGAAAACCTATTGATCTCCCAGCCCGATAATGGCGAACAGGCCCTGGAAATTGCTGAACATCTCATCCGCTCAGGAGCGATTGATATCATTGTAATCGATTCTGTAGCTGCACTTGTGCCCAAGGCTGAATTGGAAGGAGAAATGGGCGAAAGCAAAATGGGCTTACAGGCTCGTTTGATGTCACAGGCATTGCGGAAACTAACTGGTACTATTAGCAAAACGGGTTGTGCTTGTGTTTTTATCAACCAGCTGCGCGAAAAAATCGGGATTGTGTTTGGCAACCCTGAAACCACTACAGGCGGTAATGCACTGAAATTTTACGCTTCAGTGCGTCTCGATATCCGCAGGATTGGGCAGATCAAAGAAAGCTCTGACGATATTACCGGTAACCGGGTAAAGGTGAAAGTGGTGAAAAACAAAGTCGCACCACCTTTTAAAGTAGTGGAGTTCGATATCATGTATGGTCGTGGGATTTCCAAATCGGGTGAAATTGTTGACATCGGAGTTGAATTAGACGTAATCCAGAAATCGGGCTCATGGTTCTCATACAGCGGAAATAAATTGGGTCAAGGCCGTGATGCTGTAAAACAGCTAATCGAAGACAATCCCGAATTGTCTGACGAACTGGAAAAGAAAATCAAGGAAAAACTTTCTACTGGTGGAGAACTGAAAAAGGAAGAGGAATGATGTAAATCTGGTCTGATAAATATGATAAAGATTGAGGCTACCTGTTTGGGTGGCCTCTTTCGTTTAGGTCAATCCCACCAAAAAAATCACTACTTTTCGTTACAGATTATAGCTATGAAAACACACAAACAGACCCTTTTCCTTGTATTGATTTTGATGGCATCGATCAAATCATTTGGTCAGCCCAAATACGACAAAATGGTGATGACTGCCGAGGCTTCATATGAGGCAGGTGATTACAAAAAGGCTATTTCCAATTTAGAGAAATTCAAGAAAAAGGCGTTCAAGAAATTGGGCCTCGAAAACGCGTATACACCTACTTATTACCTGTATCTGGCCAAGTATCATCGGGCGTCTGGCAAGATCAGGGATTTTGAAACGAATGTTTCGGCGGCCATTTCCTCCAGCATTCTTAATAATAAAGAGAATAGTCAGAAGCATGGACAATTGCTGGCCGATGTTGGCGAACTGTACATCCTCAACGGCTCTTACAGGGTGGCGATTGACTACTTAAACCAGTCAAAAAAGATTTTGGATGCCGGTGCTTTCATGACCGATGCTATTAAAGCCCGATGGAACGTTTTATATGCAGAGGCGCTCATCGGTCAGGGATATTATAACGATGCAATTTCGGTGCTTCTCGAGCAAGAGAAATACTATGCCGGCAGGGCGGTAAAACAAGAGAGCTATGTGGATGACAAAGGCAATTTGAAAAGCCGTAGGGTGCCAGATGATGAGTTGAAGGCACGATATCAGGAATATGCGCGGTGGATGACCGATGTAGCTAATGCATTTCGTAACCAAGGCAATTTCAATAGCGCTGACTCTGCTTTTTCTTCGGCTGCTCGCTGGATTGATAAAAACCTTGGCCGCTATGATATCACATATGCCAACAATCAGTTTTTACATTCCAATCTTATTGTTGAAAATGGATTGGAGATTGATCGCGATTTCCCAAAGGGTACCGGGTATGATGAAGCTTTGAACAATCTTAAAGCATCTCATCGCAACACACATTACCTCGCTGCCGCCATCTATGAAGAATACTTAAAAAGGCTCTTGGCGGAAGGAGGCTCCGCGCGTTATCTCAATACTAAGCTTGAGTTTGAGAGAATGATCAATTCTAATTACAAGAATAGCGCTTATGTAGCACGCTTAAAGGCTGTCGAGTTTGATGCCAAATTGGACAAGGATAAAACCAAAAATTTGGAATCGAATGCGAATAAAATGCTGCTTGAGACTCCTGAGTTACCTCATAATAATATCGTTACGGCTCACGTACTGGAATTTCTATATGGCCTTGCTATTTATAAGAAGAGCTACACTAATGCCGAAAAATACCTGACTGATATTGTTTCTATCAAAACTGATCTGTATGGCACGGCAGCTCCGGAAACTCATTTGGCTAGAATCAAGCTTGCTAATTTTTATTTGGACTATACAAACAGGATTGTAGAAGCGGGGAAAATCTATGAAGAAAGCTTTACCAACGTAGTTGAAAAACAAATTGCCATTAGGCACAAAGACCAGCTTGAGATACTCAGCCACATGGCTAATTATTATGAGCTTACCGATAAGTATGATAAAGCCTCGGCCGCGCTTGAAAAGGCCAAAAACGCAGCAAGGGTAAAGTATGACTACAATGACTACCTCTATGGTGCCGGACTCACTAACAATGCCAAACTTCAGATTAAACTTGGTCAATATGAACAGGCTGACCAAAGCCTTACTGACGCATTAAAAATTTTAGAAAACTTCCGTAAAGACGAAGACAAAAAAGGCTACCTCGTAGATGCGATTGAAACACAGGCTACTTTGATGGGCATCAAGGGTTTGTTTGACGATGCCGAAGACAACTTGGATCGTGCAGCAAAAATTATTTCCAAAGCAAACCGTCTGATCATTATTGACGAAGCGAGTACAGCACGTGAACTGTCCAGTCTCTTTATTCAGCTTGGGCGCTATTCGGCTACCGAAGAATTGCTTGAGGGTCTCATTGCAGATTATGAAAAGACATATGGCCCAAATTCAATGCGGCTTATTGATCCCTTGGTAAATATGGGCAGGCTGTCGCTGGCAAAAGGTGATTATACAGAAGCGGAAAAAACCGCTTTGCGTGCAAAACAGATTGCCTTATCTGTGTATGGCGAAAAGTCGACGAAAACGGCATCTGTACTTTTATTAATGGGCGACTTGGATAATATCATTGGTGACTACGATGGTGCTGAAGAGAGTTTTCAAAAAGCATTGGAAAGTCAGGAGAAGCAGTTTGGTCATAACCATATCGAAGTTGCTAAATCTCTGTCGCGGCTTGCGTTAACGAAATTTTATAAAGGAGACCAGCCTGCTGAAGTTGAGAAGATGCTTCTCGACGCCCAAAACATCATGGGTACTCGATTGGGTAAAGACAACCCACAATATGCTGATGTTTTGAAAAGTGTTGCCGTGCTGAATATTGCTCAAAAGAAATACAGCCAGGCCTTTAGCTCCCTTACACAAGCAGAGGCCATTTGGCGTGCCAAGACCGGCAGTAAAAATAACATCAATGCGGCTAGCATCTACACGCTTACCGGTGATGTGTATTATCAAATGAAATCCTATCCTAAGGCAGAGGAATTTTATAACAACGCCAAAAGCATTTATGAGAAATATTTTAGCCGGGCGCATCCCGAGTATGTGAAGATACTTTCTAAACTCGCGAAGGTTTATTACATGGAGCAGGATTACAAACACTCCAAGAAAAACATTGAGGAGGCCCTGAACGATTATGATTTATTCATCAAGCAATATTTTCCTGCACTAAGCGAACGAGAGAAAGCAAAATATTGGAACACCATGAAAGGCGACTTTGAATTTTATAACACTCTTGCCTTTGGTCAATTGGAAGATTTCCGTGACTTGGCGGGCAAAGTGTACAACTATCAGTTGCTGACGAAAGCACTGCTCTTAAGTTCATCGATCAAAATCCGTGAGAGAATCCTTAACAGCACCGACGAAAACCTGAAAGCTTCTTATAACAATTGGGTGCAGAAAAAGGAATTTCTTACCAACGCACTTTCAATGAGCAGTGACCAGCTGGCGCAAAATGGAATTGATCCGACAGCGCTTGGTGCCGAAGTAGAAAAACTTGAAAAGGAATTGAGTGAAAAGTCAGAGTTGTTTGGGCAGAGTTTTGAAAACAAAAAGATCACCTACGAGAACGTGCAAAAATCGCTGGGCAAAAACGATGTAGCGGTAGAGATGGTTCGCTATCGTTATTTCAAACACGACTTTACCGACTCTATCATATATGTGGCCATGTATGTGAAGAACGATAATGCGCGGCCCAAGGTGATTGAGCTACCTGAAGGGCATAAAATGGAAACGCGTTACTTCCGTTACTATCGTAATAGCATTATTAGCAAGTTGCCGGATGTGTATTCATACAAAGTTTTCTGGGAGCCTATTCAAAAGGAAATCGGTCAGTATGCTACTATCTACCTTTCACCCGATGGTGTTTATAATCAAATCAACTTGGAAGCCGTTCCTACACCTGATGGAAAATACGTGATCGACAACTCGAACATTGTGATTGTAAGTAACACCAAGGACTTGTATTTGCGCAAGCAACTCAAGCCCAAAGGACAAACCTCCAATACAGCCACGATGTTTGGTAATCCGCGCTTTTACCTGACGGCATCCGCAGGAAACTCAATTGCAGATTTGCCGGGTACAGAAAAAGAAGTGAACGAACTGGAAGAGTTGTTGAAACAAAAAGGTTGGAAAACCTCTGAGTTTGTAGAGTCAAAAGCCACCGAAGAGCAAGTGAAAGAACTGGAGAGTCCGAAGATTTTCCATATCGCTACGCATGGTTTTTATACGCCGGCTATCAGCGATGACGATGCCAAAAAAATGACCGAGAGTGAAGCCCAGCTTACAGAGAATCCATTGATGAAAACCGGACTGTTGCTGAAGGGCGCTGGCGATTTGCTCAACAAAACCAAATACAACTACAATCTGGAAAGTGGCATCCTCACCGCCTACGAAGCAATGAGTTTGAATCTCGATAAAACCGACCTTGTAGTATTAAGTGCTTGCGAAACAGGATTAGGAGAAGTTTCTAACGGAGAAGGTGTATATGGCTTGCAGCGTGCATTTTTGGTGGCTGGCGCAAAAGTTTTGATTATGAGTATGTTTAAAGTAGATGACGAAGCGACTCAAAAACTCATTCTTACCTTTTATAAAAAGTGGCTCACCACAGGTAACATGCGCCAGAGCTTTGTAGATGCTAAAAAGGAATTGCGCCTAGATTATCCTGAGCCGATCTATTGGGGTGCATTTATGATGATCGGGTTGGATTGATGTGACTATAAAGTTGAATAACCAAATGTCGCGGTCGTTTGATCTGCGACATTTGTTTTTTGCGGCAGGGATAGTAGCGGAAAGCCCACAGCCTGCGTTGGGTTGTGTGGGGAGGCGAGGACTTGCAGCGAATAGCCCGCCCGGCCGCCCAAAGTTTTCTTAACTTGCTCTTGTAACATCTCATTTATCATCCCGTCTTGCCTTTGATACGATGAATCTCGAAGACTTTGAAACAAGGGTATTACCCGCCAAAAACAAGCTTTACCGCTTTGCTTTCCGCTTGCTGGGTAGCAGTGAAGAGGCCAAAGACGTGGTGCAGGAGACAATGATCAAAGTATGGAACGGGCGCGACCTGGCCGAAGTGCAAAACATGGAGGCTTGGTGCATGCGCATCACTAAAAACCTGTCGCTCGACAAACTGCGTAGCAAGCAACGTAAGTCTACAAGCTCGATCGAAGATGGGTTTGAGGTTCGTCACGAAGGGTTGTCGCCTCATGATAAAACGGAATTAAAAGAAAGTATGAAACGAATAGATGAATTGATGACGTTGCTGCCCGACAAACAGCGGCAGGTGATGCACCTGCGCGACATCGAAGGTCACAGCTACAATGAAATTTGTGAAATACTGGAACTGGACATGAACCAGGTGAAAGTGAATTTGTTTCGCGCGCGTAATGCCGTGCGGGAAAAACTAATTAAACTCAATGCGTATGGACTCTAAGCATATAGAACAGTTGCTGGAAAAATACTGGAACGCAGAAACCTCGCTGGAAGAAGAGCAGGAATTGCACCGGTTTTTTCAAGGCACGGATGTTCCTGAAAACCTGAAAGAGACGGCCGCACTCTTTCGCTATTTTGAAACTGAGAAGTCGCGCGGACTTAATGAAAATTTTGATGCGGCTGTAACAAAACAAATCAGGCAGCGTCATGGTGGAAAGATCGTTTCAATGACTAACTGGTTTTCGATAGCACGTGTAGCAGCAGGAGTGGCAGTAATTGTAGCAGCAGTTTACATGATCGGGCATGAAGTGCGCAAGTCATCGCCCACAGAAATAGCTGATACGGAGAGCGACCCCAAGCTGGCCTTTGAAGAAACAAAGAAAGCGTTGCTGATGATTTCGAAAAATTTTCACAAGGCGCAACATGAAGCGAGCAAGATCAACTTGCTGAATGAAGCCGAAGAGAAGATCCAGCACAAGCCAAATGAACCGGAGAAAGAAAGAAAAGTAAACATTTAAAAGATTTTTAAAACAAAATAACAAGGCTATGAAAAAGTTAATGATTGGTGCAGTGATGATGGTGTGGTCGGTAGTAGCTAATGCGCAAGGCGATGCCATTGCCAAGTTCTTCGCCAAATACCAGGATGACGAGAGCTTCACACAAGTGAAAGTGAGTCAAAAAATGTTTGGTTTGTTTACCAACATGGATGTAGACAAACCCGAAGACAAAGAAGTGCTTGACGCCATAAGCAAAATTCAGGGCTTGCGCGTGCTTGCAAAACATGAAACCCGCGATTCGCGAGCATTGTACAAAGAAGCATTGGCAGTGATTCCTGCGAACACCTACGAGGAACTGATGAGCGTGCGCGACAAAGACAAAGACATGAAGTTCTTCATCAAAGAAATCAGCTCTGGCAAAATCGGTGAGTTAGTGATGGTGATGGGTGGCAACGATGAATTTATGATGCTGAGCTTGTTTGGCGAGATTGATTTGAAGAAGATTTCAAGCATTGGCAAAAGAATGAACATTGAAGGGCTGGATAAGCTCGAAAAGATTAAGGACCACAAAGAGCGTAAAGACAAGAAGAATTGATCGGTGAGGTTGTATAAATTTCGAGCCAAGGGTTTAACTCAAGGCTCGAAATTTTGGTGGTTCATCTAAAAAAATCAAAAATGAAAACGTTATCCCTCTTATTACTTGCTGCAATTCCAGTATTTGTTTCTGCTCAGACCAAGACAACGGAAGAACTGGATAAAAAATACGAAGGCCTTTCTTTGTATTTCTACAAAAACACATTGCGAATGCTAAACCAAACCGACGACAAAAATTTTGATGAACTGATCAGGGATATTGAAAAAATGAAGTTCATGATGATTGATAAGCCTAAAAGTAATTTTGGCGATGCGGACTATAAGAAACTGAAGAGCGGTTACCGATCTGAATCTTATGAAGAGATGATGACTAGCCGCTTCCAGGGAAGAAATTTTGATGTGTACATCAAACAAAGCGATGGTAGAGTAAAAGGCACAGTAATTATCGCCAGCGACTCAGCCAATTTATATGTGCTTGATATTATAGGCCGCGTAGCTTTGGACAAGGCTACTTCACTTTTTAGTACACTGAACCAAAGCACCGACATTGGTCAGCGGATGAAAAGCTTTGTGAGTGATGGTGACAAGCCCAGGGACAAAAAGAAACATGGAGTAAAGATCGATTGACAAAATAAAAACACAGTTCAGTGGAAACAGTTTTATCAACCAGCAAGCTCACAAAAAATTTCGGAAGACTTTGTGCTGTCAACCGGCTGGATCTGGAAGTACAGCGCGGCCAGATCTTTGGCATGCTTGGCCCCAATGGCAGTGGCAAGACAACTACGCTCGGTATGCTGATGGGCGTAACAAATCCGACATCAGGGAGCTTTACCTGGTTTGGAGAACAGGCCACTAATCTTACAAGAAAAAAAATTGGAGCAGTGTTAGAGCATCCGATTTTCTACCCTTACCTGAGCGGCCAAAAGAACCTTGAACTCAATGCCATGATCAAAGGTGCTGATCCGGCAAACATTCCAAAAGTACTTGAGGTAGTGGAACTCACGGAACGAAAAGATCATAAGTACAAAACGTATTCGTTGGGTATGAAGCAACGGCTGGCCATTGCGTCGGCTTTGGTGAGCAATCCTATTATTCTCATTTTGGATGAGCCGACCAACGGCCTTGATCCGATGGGCATTGCAGAGATTCGCGAGATTATCAAACGCATTGCTGCTGATGGAAAGACAATTATTCTTGCCAGCCACCTGCTGGATGAAGTACAGAAAGTATGCACCCACTTTGCCGTTTTGCGGAAAGGAAGTTTGATGCACTGCGGTCCGGTGGATGACGTAGGCAAAGGCGAAGAGACCGTAGAGGTTGTAGCTTTCCACGATGACCTAAGTCATATTTTACATGAATTCCGCGGTTCACTTTCAGTGAAAACCGAAAACGGAAAATTTCAGGTGCGCATGCGCGAAGGATTTCACAGTATAGATCTAAACAAGTTTCTTTTTGAGAAAGGAATAGTAGCCTCGCACATTCTTACGCAGAAGAAAAGCCTGGAGAAACAGTTTTTGGAAATCCTTCAAGAGACACAAGAAGTAAAACACTAAGATTTAGTATGTTGCATTTGCTGAAAATCGATTTAAAGAAACTCACCAGCTACCGCACCTTTTGGGTAGTATGTGGCTTATACTTTTTTACGCTGGCCTTTGTTACTGCCAGCGGCATGGAAATTTTAAAATGGCTTGCAGGCAAGGGTGCTGAGTTTGGCGCCACAATTAACATCAATCGGATTCCGCTTTATCATTTCCCTGACGTTTGGCAGAATCTCGTTTTCATTAGCGGCATGTTCAAGATTGTGCTGGCAATTATGGTGGTAATCTCTGTTACAAACGAATATCAATACCGCACCATTAGACAGAACATCATCGACGGCATGAGCCGCTGGGAGTTTTTACTTTCCAAGATCCTTACCAATGGATTATTGAGTTTGATGAGTGTTGTGATGGTATTCGTAATTGCTCTGGTTACCGGAATGATCTATTCTCCGGAGATAATTCTGGCCGATGTATTTTCAGATCTGGAATTTTTTCCTGCTTACTTTCTTGAGGTTTTTGCCTTCCTTTCCTATGCGCTGATGCTTGGCATTTTGGTACAACGCTCAGGCCTCACAATAATATTGTTGTTGCTATCACATATGATTGAGACGATCATGAAAGTAAATATCCCCGGTACGGCAGCCGGCGTTAGAGATTTTTTCCCGATGCAGTCTATCACCAACCTTGTTGCTTTGCCTTTTGCACGTTATGCGCTCCAGGAGATCCAAGATTATGTTGCTATCAGTGCTGTTGCCATTGCAGCCGCATGGACTTTCCTGTTCAATTATTTTGCCTATCTCAGGCTAAAGAAAGCTGATATTTGATTGGCGGCCTGGCCAACGAAACGTCTGGCCACCGGGCTATACGCTACAATCTTTTTGCCCAACCCACTTCCATCAGGGTAAAAAGGATTTCCGCTGCTATCCCTGGCCGGTGCACAGATTCAATTTAATTCAAACTCATAGCTCATAGTGCTCAACTTGCTTTCAATCCCCAGAATGGTTTTCTTCGGGCGATGATTCGAAACCCACTGTTTAAAATCCCTTTTCGTTACGGACTTATTGGTGGCGCACTCGGGTGTGTCGTCATGGTGGCTTTGTATTCCATGGGCCGTCATCCGTTTTTGCTACCCGTGTTTGTCGACTTTCGCATCGCTATTTTCGCCGTCTTTATTTTTTTTAGCCTGAAAGAAGTCCGCGACTATTATCAAAATGGCACTTTGTTCTTTTGGCAGGGAATGATTGGCAGCTATGTTTTCATTTTTACTTCCGCCCTGATCGGCTCAGTCTTTACATGGTGTCTTGTGAAGTGGAATGGGGCATTTCTTGCTTCATATATTGAGAAGCTGCAAAAGCAAATGCTCGGTTATAAGAAAGAGATTGTTGAAAGTGTAGGAGTGGAGGCCTACCAACAGCAGCTGGACAAGTTGCCGCGTACCACGGCATTGGATTTGGCCGGCGATTACTTTTTGAAAAGTATGATTATCGGCCTATTTTTGACAATCATTATATCAGTGATTTTGCGCAAACAACCTAAAAACCTCTAATCATGGAAGAAACTACAACAAATCCCCCAAGTGTCCTTTCTACAGGCGTTAAATTCGGACTTATTATAGCTGCAGTTTCTATCGCCTGGTTTATCATCCAGGTCGTGATAGGTATAAACCCCTTTGTGAGAGACTGGAAGGGCTGGCTGAGCATGGCTGTTTCAATAGCGATTGTAGTTTTTGCTCATAAAAGTTTCAAAGATTCGGGAGACGGATATATGTCGTATGGACAAGGCCTTGGCATTGCTTTTATAGCCATTATGGTTTCAGTTTTGTTAGGTTCTATTTTTAGCTACATCTATATCAACTTCATTGACCAAACCGTGATGGACGAAGTATGGGAAAAGGCTTTGGAAGAAGCTCAGTCAAAAGGACAGAATGAAGAAGCAGCTCAAATGGGTATTGAGTGGGGTAAGAAATTATTTTGGGTGTTCTATTTAGTTGGTGGCGCATTTGTAGCTTTAATTATAGGGTTACTTGTTCCAATTTTTACACAAAAGAAAAACCCGGAGCCCTTCGTTTAAAAAATTTGCAGCATTGGACATTTCGCTAATCATTCCCGCCAAGGACGAAGAACAATCTATTCCCGAACTGACGCAATGGATAAGCCGTGTGATGCAATCGCATGGCTTTTCGTATGAAGTGATTTATATAGATGATGGAAGTACTGATGGAACCTGGGAGCAAATAAAAAAAGCCGGTGAAGCGAATCCCTCCATCAAGGGATTGAAGTTCAATCGCAACTTTGGAAAGTCGGCAGCGCTGCACATGGGATTTAAGGCTGCTCAAGGCGATGTGGTTATAACCATGGATGCCGATCTGCAAGACAGTCCGGATGAGATTCCCGAGCTTTATAAACTTATCAAAGAGCAGAAATTCCATTTGGTAAGCGGATGGAAGAAAAAACGTCACGATCCGATTTCGAAAACACTGCCGTCGAAGTTTTTTAATTATATCACGCGAAGGATATCGGGCATACCACTCCATGATTTCAATTGTGGATTGAAGGCGTACGATGCGCAGGTAGTAAAAAACATAACTGTGTATGGCGAAATGCATCGCTACATACCTGTGCTGGCCAAATGGGCTGGTTTCACTAAGATCACTGAAAAAGTTGTAGAACATCGCGAGCGAAAGTATGGCCACAGCAAATTTGGTTGGGAACGTTTTGTGCGTGGCTTTCTGGATTTACTCACAATTACGTTTGTGGGGCGGTTTGCCAGCCGACCAATGCATTTTTTCGGGTCGTGGGGAATTGTTTTCTTTTTGATGGGAACGGCCTTCACAGTAAAATTATTTTGGGACAAGATGGACGCGTTATTCATTTCCAAAATTCCATTGAAGCGCGATATCACTGAGCAGCCTTTCTTTTACCTCGCCCTGGTCACCGTGGTGATTGGTGTTCAACTTTTTGTAACTGGCTTTCTCGCTGAGCTGATTGCGCGGCAATCGGTGTCGAAAAAGGATTATCTGGTGATTGAGAAAATCTAGACTTAATAATTTCTCTGATATAAATGCTCACCTCGGAGCGTCGTTTACTCATTTCTTAGAAATGATGTATCCCAATAGAGTAGCTTGTTCAAAAATTACTGAATTGTTACCCTCCAAAGTTTTTAGAAATTATTCACTGAGCGGCTATTATCTAATAAGCTTTTGCATCCTGGCATTTCCGATTTACCTCTTTACCCATGGAATACCCTTTATTTTGCTCTCATTTATACTATTCCCTTACTGTATGTTTTTGCCTATATATTTTACAGACGAGGTTTGTCTTTAATAGTAAAAAAAGACGCAATTACCATTAATTACCTCAACCCCTTTAAAAAGAGTATCATTATTCCCGGCGGAAGTATTTCGGCGATCACTGTTGAAAGTCCAACGTTTAGAAATGAAAGGAGTAACTACTATTTACTCTTTTTGATAGCAGCTATGTTTTCTGAAGGGCGCACGTTTTTTGGAAATCGGGATTTACTCCATTTGAAAATATCTGAGGCGGAAAGCGTTACGCTTATTTGGGGCTATGGCGATTCGTTCAAAGCTATGCTCCAAGCAATAGAGCGTGCGAGGAGTATTAATATTCGCAAATTGAATAATGAAGAGCCCTTGTAACTAGCCACCAGAGAGTGGATATTCATCAAGGCAACCGAACCAGCCATTCAAAATACTCGATGACTTTTTACTTTTAACTCCCCAGAACTTATTTTCCCTTACTTTTGTCTCTCGTTTGTTATTCGTTCTTTGATTTGAGTTTATTATGGCGAGCTACACTTTGCAATTGCTCTGTGCGGCAGGGATAGAAGCAGAAGCGTCCCGAGTTATTCGGGAAGCCCGAAGCGCTGTGGATTGAGCGGTGCCGGAACTTGTAGCGTCCCGAAGCTTCGGGAAGCCCGTTAAGCCGCCCAAGTATCTTACAAATAACTATTGACTATTAACTAATGACTAAGACTGGGGCTGACCGGTTTTGACAGGATGTGCGGGGGTGTATGCCAGCATGCAGGCTCATGGGATGAGAGCCTCAAAAGATAGTCCTACAATTTATGTGGCGAAAATACTTACGCCATGGCTGCTTAATCTGACCTAAGGTTAGATTAGCTTATCCGCTGATAAGATCGGTGGAGGCCATCATCGCCCACACTTCTGTTCAGCGGGTGTGGATATGCGGTGTCGAATGCACGAACTGGGCCTCGTTGTGTTGCGCAGCGATGTCGAGATAACAGCAACTACGGAATAATTTAGGCTGTTGCCTGCCTTAGTGTTCCCGACAATTAAAGTCAACTAAGCATGTAGAACGTACACGTTCGTCTTCTCTGGACCAGGGTTCGATTCCCTGCAGCTCCACTAGAAAAGCCACTTGAAAGAGTGGCTTTCTGTTTTTTGATTCCTGTCTTCTAGTTTTGGTATTTAGTAAATTTTAACTTTTCTTCGAATCGGTCACCGCAAGTAATCAAAAATATGGCATTTGGCTTTTCTCCGAAGTTTGAGTCCGAGTTACCTCTGGGTGATTTAACAAGGGAGCAATTCCTATTGCTCGGAATTGAATCTGCAAAAAAACTTGGCTGGGATATTGGAACGGTTACGACAAACGGTTTTGTTGCATATAGCAAGTTTTCGATGAGCTCTTGGAGTGAAGAAATTATTGTTAAAGTTTATGAAGAACGGATTTCTTTGAAAAGCGAATGTACTGGTAGTCAATTATTTGATTGGGGGAAAAACAGAAGTAATATTGAAAATTTCATTCGGATTCTTCGAGATTTGAAGCAACAATCAAGTGTTGAAGAATTAAATCGAAAACATGAAGAGTTAAGTTCAACTATTATTAAAGATGAAAATATAGTTTCTGCAACACTATATTCTGGAAAAGAGAGATTCAAAAATTTCTTCTCACTATTTTTACCCACCGACGGCTATTTCATTACGCCGATACTTATCGATTTAAACATTGCAGTTTTTATTGCAGTGGCATTGAGCGGAGTTTCTATTTTGTCGCCAGATGGTCAAGCTCTGGTTAATTGGGGTGCAAATTTTAGGCCTGTAACTCTTGATGGACAAGCGTGGCGGTTATTTACGAGTTGTTTTATTCACATTGGAATAATCCACTTATTAATGAATATGTACGCCCTTGCTTATGTTGGCGTACTTCTTGAGCCACGATTGGGCAGAATACGGTTTTCATTTACCTACTTGTTTACTGGACTAATCGCCAGCACTGCAAGTCTTTGGTGGCATGACGTAACAGTAAGTGCTGGGGCTTCAGGGGCAATTTTCGGATTGTACGGAATATTCCTTTCAATGTTGACAACCGATTTAATAGAGAAATCTGCCAGAAAAGCGTTATTAACTAGCGTAATAATTTTTGTTGGATACAATTTATTGAATGGGTTGAAGGAGGGAATTGATAATGCGGCCCATCTGGGTGGATTATTGAGTGGTATAATAATCGGATTTACGTTCATTCCGGGGTTGAGAGATCCCGACGAATTGGATAGAAAAATTAAGCCTGTTTTTTTTGTTGCGATATTCATTTTTGGAATTATTCTGGCTGCCTATAAAACAACCCCGAATGATATTGTAAAATATGATAAGCGAATCAATGAATTTATTGGAATGGAGGAAATGGCCTTAAGTTTTTATCAATTGCCGCCATCGGCCTCTTCAGAAGATAAGCTTTATGAGTTGAATGAAAGAGGTATTTATTATTGGAAGGAGTGTATAAAATTGACGATGGAGTTAGACAAGCTGGATTTACCCGAATTGGTACACGGAAGGGACGAATTGCTTATTGAATATTGTCAGCTGCGGATAAAAAGTTATGAGTTTATAGCCCAATCTATTAGAGAGAATACAAATCAATATCAACCGAAAATTGACAGTCTCAATAAGAGCATTGAAGGAGTGGTTGGTTTATTAAAGAAAAAGCAGTGAGAGTTAAACTCTAGGTCAATCCTCTGAAAAACCAGAAACTCCACCTGAAATGATAAACTTCATAGCAACCGGCCCAGAGATATTGAGTGGCTTCACGTTTTCCTTGGGTACAACAAAATGATCGCCGGCAACGGCATAAGATTGAGGAAAATAAACTACGACCATATCCTTCAGACCCAACTCGGACAAGTCGGATTGTGTGATGAAACCTATTCGATGAAGCTGATTTTCCTTATTTATTGTAACCAGCACGGGCCGGTCAAATTTCTTTTTATCGCCAACAAATGCGGCCAGCAAATCTTTGATTGATGAATAAACCAGTTTTACAAGTGGGATTCGGCTTACCAGATGATCAAACCATTCTCCCAATCTTCTGAATGCAAAGATGGACGAGAAATAACCGAAAATCGTTATGGCTGTTAATATGATAACAAAACCCAATCCCGGATACGGCAGGTTCAGCCGGCTATCCAACCACAAGAATGATACGTAAATAAAATAGGCGGTAGCAATTAACGGAACTATGAAGATAGTACCGCTGAAAAAATACCTGATTATCCTTCGAAAGAAACCATTCATTGCATAAATGTAAGTGATTAACGACTAACGATTATTTCGCTGAGAAAATTCAGAATTTGGGTTTCATTTTCAAACCATTTTATTTCTGCATCACGTTGAAACCAAGTGAGCTGGCGCTTGGCATATCGCCTTGAGTTTCTTTTGAGCAAACGGACTGTTTCGTCGTAATCATTTAGTCCGTCGAAGTAGTCAAAGATTTCGCGGTAGCCAACGGTTTGAAGTGCGTTGAGATTTTTGGAAGAATGAAATTGCCTGGCTTCTTCAAATAATCCTGTTTCAATCATTTTGTCCATTCGCGAGTCGATCCGCTGATAAAGTTCCTCCCGTGGAAGGGTCAATCCGATTTTAATAATATTGAATGGATGCTCAATTTTTTTAGAAACACGTAAAGACTTCATTGATTTTCCAGACGACCGAAGCAATTCTAGGCCACGCATGAGGCGATGCGGGTTTTGTTGATCAACAGTTGAAAAAAAATCAGGATCAGCATCGGCCACTTGTTGCTGAAGCCAGCCCAACCCGTGAATTCGATATTCTTCAATAATTTCCTCACGTAATCCTGTAGGAACGTTGGGCATTTCATCAAACCCTTCCAGCGCTGCTTTGACGTAAAGGCCGGAGCCGCCAACCAATACAACCCAATCGTAGCTTTCAAACAATGAATTGATTAAAGAAATCGCATCTCGTCCATATTGTCCGGCATCGTAGGTATCGTGTATTGATTTATTTCCGACAAAATGGTGGGTAATTTTCTTCAATTCTTCAGGTGATGGTTTGGCCGTGCCAATCGTCAGTTCTTTAAAGATTTGCCGTGAATCTGCCGAAATGATTTCAGCACGGAGTTTTTCTGCCACCGAAATAGCCGCTGCGGTTTTACCCACAGCGGTTGGCCCTACAATGACAACTAACCTTTTCACCGTGCAAAAGTAGGAATTCGCATTTGGTCATTTGCACTTTGAGTCTTCTGTTTTCATCCGTAACTTGCGCTTCAATCCACTACGAAAATGATCAAATACACTAACCAGTTTCTGGCTAAACTTGAAGACCTGATAGCTGAATCGGATTATATCCTTCGCTACGAAAAGGGGAATTTCAAGGCCGGCTACTGTTTGCTGCGTGAGCAAAAAATTATGATCGTAAATAAGTTTTTCACCATGGAAGGCAAAATCAATGCCCTATTGGATATCCTTAAAACTGTGCCGCTGGAGACAACCAAATTCTCTGAAAAGAATTTGAAGTTGTATGAAGAACTGACAAAAGCCGAAGTAAGTATTTGATCTGATTCATTTCAATAGTTCTATCCTTGAAAATCACATTCCTCGGCACTGGCACTTCTCAGGGCGTGCCCGTGATCGGGTGTCAATGTGAGGTGTGCAGGTCTCTCGATTATCGCGATAAGCGACTACGTGTTTCAGTGTTCTTGGAGATCGGCGATAAAAACCTTGTGATTGATACCGGCCCTGATTTTCGCCAGCAAATGCTTCGGGAAAGGATCAATCGACTGGACGCTATTCTGCTTACGCATTCGCACAAAGATCATATCGCAGGATTGGACGATGTGCGTGCATTTAATTTTTTGCAAAAGGAGGGGATGCCGATCTACGGTATGCCAAAAACATTGGAGCAGGTGCGAAAGGAGTTTTACTATGCTTTTGAAGGTGAAAAATATCCGGGTACTCCCGAATTGCAATTGCATGAAATTGATCAAGCCAAATTCTCGATCAATGGTATTTCAATCATCCCGTTGCCGGTAATGCACCTGCGAATGCCGGTGTTGGGATTTCGGATAGGAGATTTCAGCTATATCACCGATGCCAACTTTATTCCCGAAGAGACTTTTGAGAAATTGAAAGACACACGGGTTTTAGTGTTGAATGCCTTGCAAAAAGACACTCATGTTTCTCATTTTACATTGGAACAGGCTATTGTGCAGGCCGAACGAATTGGAGCTGAACAAACATATTTCACCCATATCAGCCACAAAATGGGCTTACACCAACAGGTAAGTAAAGAGTTGCCACCATCAATGGCATTGGCACATGACGGCCTGACCGTATCTTTGTAACAGTGCACAATAATTTTTATTTCCTTCGGCAGCTTAGCGCCCGGCTCAATGAGTCAATCATTGGTTATACACTGGTTTCCTGTTTTAGCCAGAATAAAGACGAACTGATCATTGAACTCAATAATTCAACCAATTCTTTTTTCATAAAAACTAATCTGGCACCCGGGTTTTGCTGCCTTTCGTTTCCAAAGAATTTTCATCGTGCAAGGAAAAACAGTATTGACCTTTTCAAAGATTTGATTTTGAAGAAAGTGATTTTAGTCACTCAATTTGAAAATGAACGAAGCTTTCTAATCCAACTAGAAGATCAGTATTCTTTGATTTTCAAAATGCATAACAACTTTGCGAATGTTTTGTTTTTAAAAGAAGACGCTGTAGTTGAGATTTTCAGAAACCATTTGCAGGCCGACTTTCAGATAAAGCCCGCCGACCTTAACCGCTCCATCGACTTTGGTAAGGACGGCTTCCTGCAAACGACTTCGTTAAGTTCAACTTATTTCACCTTGGGAAAAGTAGTTTGGGATTATCTCGAGGAGAAGGGCTTTAAGCCACTGGAAAGACATGCTCAATGGAGATTGTTTGAACAGACTTTACAGCTTTTAGAGAAGCCAAAGTATTATCTTATTGAGCGGAAAGGTAAACTGATATTTAGCCTTCTTCCTTTTTCGGATAAAACCGAAGAATTCTCTGATCCGATAACAGCAGTAAATGAATTCTCTGAAAGACAGGTTCATACAGACGTTTTTCAAAGGGAAAAGAATGAGATCACCAATCGGCTTCACATAAAACTGAAAGGCAGCAATAGCTATTTGAAAAAGAATGGCCAAAAGTTGAACGAATTGATCAACGATCATCATTATGAGCTGTGGGCGGATTTGATCATGGCCAACTTGAACTCTATCAAAACCGGGCAGGAGAAAGCTTCAATCCCGAGTTTTTATGATGAAAGCATTGTCGAGATAAAATTGAAAAGAGAACTGAGCCCGCAAAAGAACGCTGAAATCTTTTACCGTAAAGCAAAGAATCAGCAGATAGAAATCAACAAATTGAAGGAAGCTATTGCTCAGAAGGAAAATGAAATTAAAAACCTGGGCCGATGGATTGATTCAGTCGGAAAAACTGAAGATATAAAAGAGCTTAGAAAAGTAGGTGAAGAAGCTGGTCTTAATAGAAAAGCGCAAGGGCAGGTTGAGAATTTGCCATTTCACGAATTTGAGTTTAAGGGCTACAAAATTTTGGTGGGCAGGAATGCCGAGGCCAATGATAAACTGACCTTAAAATTTTCTTACAAGGATGATCTATGGCTTCATGCCAAAGATGTGGCCGGATCTCATGTACTTATTAAATGTCAATCCGGTAAAAGTTTCCCTAAAGATGTTATCGAATTTGCTGCTGGCTTGGCAGCCTACAATTCAAAACGTAAAAATGAATCACTTTGCCCCGTTGCCTTTACACAGAAAAAATATGTCCGCAAGCGCAAGGGCGATCCCGCAGGAATGGTGGTGGTAGAAAGAGAAGAAGTTATTTTGGTAGCGCCCTACATTAGTCAATAGACACAGGCATTGGGGAGTAGTCATTGGCCATGCGGCTAATAACCAGTGCCCAATCCTAATGACTACTTAACAACATTCACTTTAATCGTATTGGTTCTGCCGCGTTCGTTGATTGGCATGCTGGCAAGTACAATAAAAATATCTCCTGATTTCACGTGTCCGTCGCGCTTGAGGATCTCTTCAACATCAGCGATAGTTTCGTCGGTGCTTGAAGCTTTGTCGTAATGATAGGCGCGTGTAGCCCAGACTAAATTCATCGTGTTGATGATCTCCTTGTTGCTGGTGAATGCAAAAATATTTGTTTCCGGCCGATGTGACGCTGCTTTGTAGGCACTGTATCCTTGCAATGTCATACCCACAATAGCTTTGGCTTTTACGTCTTTGGCAAGTTTACAGGCGGTAAGGATCAGGTTATCGTTAAAAAAATTGGGTGACTTCGGGTCCACATCGTGGAAGTGATAAAAGATGTTTCCCTGTTTTTCTACCGAACCGATGGTGCGTACCATACTTCGGATTACTTCGATTGGATATTTTCCAGCAGCAGTTTCAGCGGAAAGCATTAACGCATCGGCACCATCCATCACGGCATTGGCCACATCGTTGGTTTCTGCACGTGTGGGGCGAGGGTTTTCGATCATGCTCTCCATCATCTGGGTAGCTACGATTACAGGTTTAGCTGCTTTATTGCATTTGTCGACAAGCATTTTCTGAACCATCGGTACTTCTTCCATCCAGATCTCAACGCCAAGGTCACCCCGTGCTACCATCACGGCATCGGTGGCTTCAATGATGGCGTCAATATTTTCGAGTGCCTCCGGTTTTTCGATTTTAGCTACAACACGTGTGGTAGCCTTGCTTCTTTTAATGATGTCTTTAATAATCTCGATGTCGGCAGCTTTGCGTACAAAGGAAAGTGCTACCCAGTCAACATTGTGTTTTAAACCGAACTCGAGATCGGTCATATCTTTTTCCGTCAGCGAGGGTGCGGTCACTTTGGTGAAGGGCAAATTGATTCCTTTGCGCGGCTTAAGAGGACCGCCGTAGATCACAGTACATAACACCTCAGTTTTCCGGACTTCTTTTACCTTCAGTTCAATCTTCCCGTCATCGATAAGCACCATGTCACCTACTTTCACATCGTGAGGAAGGTTTTCGTAAGACGTACTAACGATTTCATTGTTGCCAACCAATTGTTTGGTAGTGATGGTCAATTCCTGTCCTTGTTTCAGCTCAACACCTGGCTGCACATCATTCACTCGTATTTTTGGGCCTTGCAAATCTTGCAATAGCGCTACGGTAGTTCCCAGTTCTTGGTTCAATTCACGCACATAATTGATCACTTTGAGGTGGTCTTCGTGAGTGCCGTGTGAGAAATTCAGACGAAAAACATCTACACCTTCTTTAAGTAAGGCGCGCAACATTTCTTTAGAGCTCGATGCGGGGCCTACGGTGGCTACTATTTTTGTTTTGTTGTAAGAGATGCGTTCCATTGAACAGGGTTGGGGGTTAAAAAATAAAGTGCTCTTTTGATTTTAAAGCGGCCAAAGGTATGAAAGCGGCTAATTCAATGGAAGGAATATTGTGCAAGAGTTCCTGCAAACGATTGTGGTCTGCAAAAGCCTCGCCCTGGGCCATTAATATGAAATCAAAATGAGGATGTTCGGGTACGAGCAGGTCCTTGGCACTACCTTCTTCATTGGGTTTATTCCTAAATAGTTTAAGTAAATTGATCTCACTGCTTTGGGAATAGTACAGATAGGAATTTTTCGTTTTGTTTTTGCCCATCAATTCAAAGTCATCCATTTTTTTAAGCTTACTGCCAAGTGATTGGTTAATTTCCCAAGCCAGTTTATAGACTTTAACGGTAGAACTAATCCCAAATAAATCAAAGTCAAACGAGTACTCGATATCAAGCCTTTTTTTCTTCATTCAACACAGATATTCAATTTTACGGATCGTTCCTGACCTCGAATTTTATGGTCATTTTTACCAAATTGCGCTATTGGCAGGGCAAAAGCAAAAAGTTTGACAATCTCCCCCCAAATCCCTTTCTTTGCATCGTTTTTTGAATCTCTAAACCTTACAATCATGTCTGAAATTGCACAAAAAGTAAAGCAGATCATCATCGACAAACTGGGCGTGGAAGAGTCGGAAGTTACCCCTGAGGCAAGCTTCACCAACGATCTTGGCGCTGATAGTCTTGACACCGTAGAACTCATTATGGAGTTCGAAAAAGAATTCAACCTCTCCATTCCTGATGATCAGGCCGAGAACATCGCAACTGTAGGACAGGCGATTTCTTATTTGGAAGAGAACGTGAAGAAATAATTCCACTGTATCGCCATCGCATGACTTTCAAACGGGTTGTAATTACAGGCGCTGGCGCGCTTACTGCCATTGGCAACACGCTCCATGAATATTGGGACGGATTGAAGAATGGGAAAAGTGGCGCTGCCGCAATTACCAAGTTTGATACGACCAAATTCAAAACCAAGTTTGCCTGCGAGGTAAGGGGTTTTGATCCTGAGAAATTTATTGATCGTAAAGAATCCAGAAAGATGGATCCATTTACGCAATATGCTATGGCGGTAGTAGATGAAGCCATAAAAAATGCCAACCTTCCGCTGGCCGACTTAAACCCTGACCGTGTAGGCGTGATCTGGGGTTCGGGCATCGGGGGGTTGCTTACTTTTCAGGAAGAAATGCGTGGCTATGCAGCCGGCGATGGCACTCCAAGGTTCAATCCTTTCTTCATTCCAAAGATGATCCCCGACCTCAGCGCAGGTCACATTTCCATTAAATATGGATTTCGGGGCCCCAACTATGTAACGGTTTCTGCATGCGCATCTTCTACCAATGCAATCTATGATGCTTATACCTATTTGAAATTAGGAAAGGCAGACATTATTGTCTCTGGCGGATCGGAAGCGGCAGTTTGTATTGCCGGTGTTGGTGGCTTTAATGCGTTGAAGGCACTTTCCGAACGTAATGACTCACCCGAGACGGCATCTCGTCCTTATGACAAAGACCGGGATGGTTTTGTCCTGGGCGAAGGCGCAGGAGCATTGATTCTGGAAGAATATGAACACGCAAAAAAACGCGGAGCGAAAATTTACGGCGAGATCATCGGCGGTGGAATGAGCGCAGATGCCTATCACATCACAGCTCCGCATCCCGAAGGCGCAGGCATTATTAAAGTGATGGAGCACGCACTTGAAGAGGCTGGCATCAAGCCCGAAGAAGTTGACTACATCAATACGCATGGCACTTCTACACCGCTTGGCGATGTTGGCGAAATCAAAGCAATTCAAAAAGTATTTGGTGAGCATGCCTATAAATTGAATATCAGTTCTACTAAGAGTATGACGGGTCACTTGCTGGGAGCAGCCGGTGCAGTTGAAACGATTGCCTGTTTGCTCGCGATCAACGAAAGTATTGTCCCCCCCACGATCAACCATTTTACCGACGATCCGGAGATTGACCCCAAACTCAACCTTACATTTAACAAAGCCCAGCACCGCAAAGTGAATGTTGCCTTGAGCAACACTTTCGGCTTTGGAGGTCACAACTTCTCGATTATCATCAGAAAAGCAGAGTAAGTTTGTGTGGAACTTGCTTACTTTATCCAAGCCCAATAGAAAAGAAGACAAGAAATTAATTACGGCCATCAAGACCATCGCAGGTTTTGCCCCCTCCAACCTGGCCATTTATAGGCTCGCAACGCTTCATAGTAGTAAAGCCAAAGACATTGATGGCTTTCGTGAATCCAATGAACGGCTCGAATATCTGGGAGATGCTATTTTAGGCGCGGCCGTTGCCGATTATCTTTTTAAAAAATATCCATTTAAAGATGAAGGTTTCCTTACGGAAATCCGCTCCCGCATTGTCAACCGGGAGTCGCTCAATAAACTGGCGCACAAAATCGGGATTGCTTCTATAGTGCAATACGATAACCGGAATACGCAACTCCAAAAAGTAATTTTGGGCAACACGCTCGAAGCTCTTGTTGGTGCTGTCTATCTCGACAAAGGCTATTTGCGCTGCAAAAAATTTGTGATTGATAAATTAATACAACCCTATTTCGACCTTGAAGTGGTTGTCAACTCAGAATCTAACCACAAGAGCAAGGTAATTGAATGGGCACAGCGGAACGCCACTGAAATCAAATTTGAGATTACCGAGGCAAAACGTGGTCGCAGTCGCGAATTTTCTGCTGAGGTTATCTTAGGAGGTCAGGTTTATGGACACGGATTTGGTCTTACCAAGAAAAAGGCCGAGCAAGATGCTGCCGAAAAGACTTGCGTGATGCTGAGTATTTAACATCATTTGGTCCTCATTATCACAATTGATGATAACGCTTTCAGATTTCGTCTTCCCGTTTTTAAGTCTTTCGTAGACACAACCAGGATCGAATCATCCATCTCCGTAATCAATTTTCCATTTTTTTCGGTAACAACATACACAGATTCTCCAACCGCAGTATTGAACAACTCATTCCACGAATAGACGACCTTATATCCGTCTGAGGCGATAAGGACGAAGTAGAATTCACTCAGCACTTTCGGGTTTTCCGACTTTATCTCTGCACTCTGCAAGATTTCTTTCATTAAAACACCCTTCAGGCCTTTTGACTCGCTTTTCTTTTCACCCAAATGGTTTGTAATCACTAAATCTCCGATCGCAACTTCTTTCCATTTTTTCAAATCGGCAATCTGAATGGTAAGCGGCGAAAACACCTCGCCTGAAATTGTAAAAGATGAAGTGGGCTTGATTTGTTGCGCGACAGTGAAACTTGTTGTAAACGTGAACAAGATGAAGATTAGCTTTTTCATAATGTGAATCTATTAATTCCTTTCATTTGGTTACAACTAGGTCAGGTTAAGTGTCATCACAGTTTCTTTCTCCATTGCTTCTTTTCTGCCATGTGTTTTTTTGTCTGGATCCGCTTTTGTTTGGATGTTTTCGTCGGCTTGGTGGCTTTACGTGGTTTTGTCACGGCAAAAGCTTTGACGAGCAACTCGTTCAATTTTTGTAATACCTCTTCTTTGTTTTGCGTTTGTGACCGGCTCTCCTGAGCAACAAGCATTAGTATTCCGTCTTTGGTTACCCGCGATGCAAGTTTTCTTACCAGCAAGTCTTTTTGAGCCTGATCAAGAATAGATGAATTAACTACGTCAAACTGCAAAGTAACCTTCGAGTTTACTTTATTTACATTCTGCCCGCCTGGCCCACTGCTTCGCGAAGTAGTAAAAGTGATTTCGGGGAGAAGCTTCTGTGCCTGAATCATCGACACTCACAATTTTATGCCTACAGGGCAATGATCAGAGCCGTGGTATTCATTATAAATGTATGCTTCCTTCACTTCGGGCAGAAACTTTGGGTTCACTAGAAAATGGTCAATACGCCAGCCTATATTTTTTTCACGACCGCTGATCACAAAATTCCAATAGGTGTATTTCACTTCCGTGGGATGAAAATGCCTGAACGTATCTACAAAGCCGGCATTTAATAAAGCGCTGAACGCGTCAATCTCTTGCTGAGTGTAGCCTGCGCTTTTGTTGTAATTTTCTTTTGGTCGTGCGATGTCAATCGCCTGATGAGCAACATTGAAGTCACCACAGGCAATAACAGGTTTTCTGCGCATTAACCATTGAAGATATTCGCAAAAAGCTACGTCCCACGTTTGGCGGTAATCGAGCCGCTTCAATCCTTCACCGGCATTGGGCGTGTAAACCGTTACCAAAAAAAACTTTCCGTACTCAGCTGTGATTACGCGGCCTTCCTGGTCGTGTTCTTCCAACCCGAGATCGTATGAAACATTTATTGGTTCTTCCTTTGTAAATATGGCCGTACCTGAATAGCCCTTACGTGCTTTGGACGAGTTGGCAAAAACTTTGTACTCAGGAAGAAGTTCAGCCGTCGAATATACATCTTCGGTGGAGGCTTTTGTTTCTTGCAGGCACAACATATCAGGTGCCATTGTTCGCACACTGTTTACAAAATCCTTTTTAACAATGGCACGAATACCGTTTACATTCCAGGAGACCAGGTGCATAAGTTCATTTTACTTTTAAAAATAGATACTTTTACTTAAAGGCTTCAGTTTTTTAGATGAAAGAATTTCGTACCGAGCTAATTCCCGCCAACGCTGCTTCACCCTTCAATTTGAGAGATGGAGTTTTTACCATTGGCTCTTGCTTTGCAGACGCGATAGGCAACCATCTGAGTGCAAACAAATTTGACGTATGGAACAACCGCTTTGGCACGATTTATAATCCTGTTTCGATACACCAACTTCTTTCCTTTGTAACTGAAAAGGAATTTCCATCGTCTGAAAGCTACCTGCAAAACGAAGGGATTCATCTCAACTATCATTTTCATTCGACATTTTCGTCAGTCGCGAAAGACAAACTGGAAGACAAGATCAATGCGGCTGTAGCTGCTGCAAATGAATTTTTAAAAACTACCAACCGGATCGTTATTACCTATGGAACGGCATTTGTTTACCGGTTGAAGAGTAGCGGGGAAATTGTTGCTAATTGCCATAAAGTTCCTTCGGCAAACTTTGATAAATCACTTTTATCAGAAAGCGAGATTACAAAGTCATTTCAGGAATTCTATTCAAAATTGAAGAGAGCAAACCCTAAATGCAAAATCATCCTGACGGTAAGCCCGGTCCGGCATTTGAAGGATACGTTGGAGTTAAATGCAGTAAGCAAATCTATTTTAAGACTAGCATGTCATTCGATAATAAGTCAATTTTCTGACGTTGAATATTTCCCGGCTTATGAAATTTTGCTTGATGACCTGCGAGACTACCGGTTTTATAAGTCAGATCGCCTTCACCCGACGGATGAGGCAGTAGAATATATTTGGGAGAAATTTGTTGCCGCTTATATTGATAATTCTTCACAACAGTTTATCAAAAGCTGGACAGAAATCAAGAAGGATTTAGAACATAAACCTTTTCATCCTGAATCAGATCGGCACCGGAGATTTTTAAAGTCTGTGGTAAGTAAGTTAGAGAACTTGCAAACCGTTACTGACGTATCAAAAGAAATTCAGGAAGTGCAGTTCTTGATCCAAAATCATAAATCCTAATTTTAAAATCTAAAATGCCTAACAAACTCATTCATTCCACTTCGCCTTACCTTTTGCAGCATGCGCACAACCCGGTGGATTGGCAGGAATGGGGAACAGAAGCTCTGGCAGATGCAAAAAAAACTGACAAGCCTATTTTAGTGAGTATCGGTTACTCTTCATGTCACTGGTGTCATGTGATGGAACGCGAATCGTTTGAGAACAAAGATGTAGCGAAGGTGATGAACGAAAGTTTCATTTGCATTAAAGTTGATCGTGAAGAGCGGCCGGATATTGATCAAATTTATATGGATGCGGTGCAGGCGATGGGTGTGCATGGTGGCTGGCCATTGAATGTTTTTCTTACACCCGATCAAAAACCTTTTTATGGCGGTACCTATTTTCCCTCGCAGAATTGGGTAAGGCTATTGGCACAAATTGCCAAAACATTTGAAGTGAAGCGAGATGAGATCAACCAATCAGCCAATGATTTAACAAATCATCTTCAGACAAGTGACCTTCAGCGTTTCGCGAAAAATAAGCACAAAAATTTTGATCAGACTCAACTCGATCAAATGTTCGGTATTCTTCAATCCAAGTTCGACAAGACTTGGGGAGGAATAGAAAAAGCACCAAAATTTGTAATGCCCACGGTGTGGCTTTGGTTGCTGCGCTATCATTTTGTCTCGAAGAATAATGAGGCGCTTGATATGGTTTTGCTTACGCTAAAGAAAATGACTCAAGGCGGATTGTATGATCAATTAGGTGGAGGGTTCTCTCGCTACTCGGTGGACGGCGAATGGTTTGCGCCTCACTTTGAGAAAATGTTGTACGACAATGCACAGCTTTTGAGTTTGTATGCTGAGGCTTATGCTGTTACGAAAGACGAGGAATTTAAGTCTGTAGTTTATGAAACGGTAGGATGGCTTGGGCGTGAGATGACACACCCGGATGGTGGATTTTATTCTGCGCTTGATGCAGACAGCGAAGGCATAGAAGGGAAATTCTATGCATGGACACACCAAGAAATCGCTGAAGCTGTAAGTGATGAGCATTCGGTGATGCCCGAATATTTTAATACTACGAAAGAAGGTAATTGGGAACATGGACTAAATATTTTATTGCGCAGCGATACAGACGAGCAGTTTTCACAAAGCCATGACAGCAAGCAAGAATTCGTTGCTTTAGTAAAATCAGGAAAGGAAAAAATGTTTGCTTATCGCGAAAGGAAAATCCGACCAACATTGGATGATAAGATCCTAACCGGATGGAATATGATGACTGTGCATGGGCTACTTGATTGCTACAAAGCTTTTGGTGACTCCATGTTTCTTGAGTTGGCTTTGAAAAATATTTTCTTCATTGAAAAAAATTTGATCCATGATGGCCGTGCCTTTCGCGCTTTCAAAAATAATCGGTCGGCTACCGAAGGATTTCTTGAGGATTATGCTTTTTTAATTCAGGCGTATACTTCTTTGTACCAAGTTACTTTTAATGAAAAGTTTCTGAGCGAAGCTGAACGATGGATGGATTATGTCTTGAAAAATTTCTGGGATCAGGACGAATTGTATTTTCATTTTACTTCCAAAACAGCAGAACACCTTATTGCAAAAAAGAAAGAAGTATTTGATAATGTGATTCCATCGTCCAATTCGGTGATGGCTCGAAATCTTTTTCATTTGGGTATTATACTCGATAAGGATGAATGGAAACAGATGGCCATCGAAATGACTTCTAAACTGTCTTCGATCATTTCTTCAGAGCCTGTTTATATGTCAAACTGGGGAATCTTATTTTCTGAAATAACGCAGGGCATGAATGAGGTTGTTATTGTTGGTGATGAGGTTGAGAAAACCAGAAAGGAAATTCAGGAGCATTATTTCCCTTTTGCATTGAATCTTGGAACCAAATCTAAAAGCAACCTTGCCTTGTTCGAGGGCCGCGAACCTAAAGCTGGACGAACGATGATTTACGTTTGTCGCGATAAAGTTTGTCAGTTGCCTGTAACCACTGTGAAAGACGCTGTCGAGCAAATCTTGTCAGAATGAGAAATTTTAATTTCAACTATTGAAATTTATTAGGAATGGAAGAAAACAGGATCGATAGAACTACTAAAGCAGTTTTTTGGCTCATTTTTTTAGCTACTGCAGTTCGGCTGTTTTTGGCTACACAGCTTGAACTTGGCAATGACGAAGTGTATTATTGGACATACGCGTTGTATCCCGACTGGAGTCACTTTGATCACCCGCCCATGATTGGAATAATGACTCAGCTTTTTTCACTGAATCTTTTTCTGTCTAATGATTTTTTTCTTCGGCTGGGGCCGATTGTCTTATCGGCGGCCAGTACATGGATAATTTATAAGATTGGCACAAAAATTAAAAACCCAAAGGCTGGACTTTACGCGGCTTTTCTTTTTACCGGATCAATTTATTGTTCGATCATCAGCGGGTTCTCGCTCACACCCGATGCACCGCTGGTTTTCTTTTGGCTACTCGCGATGTTATTGATGATTGACTTTTTGCCTAGCAAGGAGATTACAAATAGAGAGCGAAAAAAAATTGCTTTGTTTGGATTGATAGCCGGCCTCGCTATGCTTTCAAAATATCAGGCAGCATTTTTATGGATTGGAGTTTTTATCTACGTCATTTTATATAGTCGTCAGTGGCTGAAAGAATACTCGTTTTATCTTGCGGGATTTATCTCAGCCATCGTTCTTACCCCACTCTTGATTTGGAATGTTGAAAACAACTTTATCAGTTTCACTTTTCATACAGCTCGTGTGGCTCCCACATTTGAGTTTCGACTTGATTATTTTCTTACCGAAATTTTAGGACAGGTAGCATACAATAATCCGGTTAACTATGTGCTTATTGTTGTCGCATTAATCTCTCTTTTTAAAAAGAGAGATTTGATTGAATCCGAATATCTGAGGATTCTATTATTAATGGCCGCACCACTTTGGCTTGTGTTCACCAGTTTTTCAATCTTTAGAGCAACGTTGCCCCATTGGACTAGCCCGGCATTTCTTCCGCTGATTTTGATAGCGGCTGTTTATTGGAGCAATCGCCCGATTGAAAATCAAAAGAGAGTTTTTTTCTGGATTAAGCTTCCTTCTTATTTCCTTGGTACGTTGTTGATCATTGCTCTTTGGCTGATCAATTATTCACCATTGCAGTTAGGAAAGAAATCGAGTGTAACTGATTTTGGCGAAGATGATTTCACCCAAGATCTTTACGGATGGAATCAGGTTGGAAACGCATTTGAGAATATTTCAAGTAGTGAAGAAAAGCTTGGGACGATGCCAAAAGACGCGGGCATCGTTTCATTTAAATGGTTTCCTGGTGCTCACCTCGACTTCTACGTTGCGCATCCGAGAAAGCGAAATTTATTTTTAATCGGAGAGATGAATGACATTCATAAATATGGATGGATCAACAATAAGCGTGGAGGCTTGCAGAAAGGGAGCGATTATTACCATATTGCCGTAAGCAATCTTTACAAAGACCCTAATGAGCTATTTAAAAACTACTTCGAAAAAATCGAACCCATTGACACCGTTGAAATAAAACGTGCAGGAAAGACAATGCGCTATGCGTTTTTTTATAGATTGAAAAATTATAATGGAGGCTTTACCAACCCGTTACCCAGCCCATGATTGAGCACAACGAAGCGCTTCTGTTGAAATTTCTAAAGTTTGGGTCGGTTGGTCTCTCGGGAATGGCCGTTGATTTTGGAGTTACTATCTTGTTCAAGGAGAAACTCAATGTTAATAAATACGCAGCGAACACGCTGGGATTTTTTTCGGCAGCGACAAGCAATTTTTTTCTAAATCGCTTGTGGACATTTCAAAGCAACGATCCTGATGTAGCGCTTCAGTATTTTAAATTCTTGACCATGTCGACCGTTGGCGTTTTACTGAGCAATGCCATCATTTACTTGTTGCACGGCCGGATGAAGTGGAACTTCTATTTTGCAAAACTGATATCCATAGCGCTGGTTCTCTTTTGGAATTTTTTTGCCAGCTATTTCTTCACTTTCAAATAAAAAAGCTACCTGCCTGAACGCAGATAGCTTCATTTGAATTCTTGAATCTAAATTACTTTGTAGTCTTAGTGGAGTCTGCTGGTGCCGGACTTTCAGTCTTTGGCTGGCTTTCGGCTACTGACTTTAATTTATTCAGTCCCTTTTCATAGTCAGGACCGATCATTCCATCCATAAACATACCAACTACTTTATACATGGCTGCAGAAGTCATTCCTACTTCACTTACATCACCATCATAAGTCCAGGTTACTTTAGTGCCGCCTTCAGCCGGCTCCAGATTAATATCGCTGGTATATGTTCCTGCCATATCACCAAACTGCAAGCCGGTTTTCAGGTGCTTATCTTGTACACTTTCGATGATCCATTGTGCACCGTTCCCTACGTTATCGTTTTCACTAGTCCAACTCATTTTAGCGCCTACGCCAGTCTCAGGTCCTTCAAATGAGTATTTTGCATTAGGATCAATTTCGGCCCAGGGCGACCATTTTTTGAAATTCTTGAAACTGTTAATTTCCTGAAAGATAGCCGCCGGCTGTGCGTTGATAACAATAGAGCGTTCCACATGAGATTTAGGTGAGAGAAAAGCTGCAACGATAGCGATGAGGGCAACAAGACCCACGATTACTATACCTACAATTTTAAGGGCTTTTGTTTTCATGGTTAAGATTGTTTGTGTATGAGTTCGAAGATAGGAAAATAATTACCTCCTAAAAAATTGGATGTGAATGCAAAAATTTCAAAATTCGAGCAAGCTAAACCCTAACTACATGAGCTTTTTTGACAATCCAAATCGCATTCCCGAAAATTATGGCTTGCGTATCGCAGTCGGCTTGATCGTTTATTTTATGGCGATGCATTTTGCCGGGCTTGGCCACCATGTGGAACTTCGTTTGCTCAACTTGTTTATCCTTGCCGCGGGAATTTACTTCGGTCTGAAGAAATTCAAAGAGACTCATGGCCAGCATATGAATTATTTTCGTGCGTTGGTGACTGGCGTTGCTATTGGCGCTATTGGCTCTTTGGTATTTGCCTTGTTCATGTTTATCTATATGAAAGCCGATGCAAACATGATGCAATCGATCATTGATAATGAACCTATGGGTCGTTACCTCAATGCGTATATGGCTTCTTTTATTATTGCCCTCGAAGGAGTTTTCTCAGGTCTGCTGGTAACCTTTGTGTTGCTAAACTACTTTTCGACCGATGAAGTAGGGCAGTAGCCGATAAGTCAATCGTTAATTGGTAATAGGAATTTGACTGAACTGACGCTTATTTAGCCAGTAACTTTTAGCTATTAACCAAGGCCTAAAATCCCTAAATTGCGCCCTCATTTTTCATACTGTGGGCAAATACAACGAATTTAAAGAACTCAACCTTTCCAAGGCTGCAACAGAAATCCTTGAATTTTGGAAGAAGGAAAGGATTTTTGAAAAGTCGGTAAGCAATAGGGACGGTAAAAAGCCATTTACTTTTTATGAAGGGCCGCCTTCGGCCAATGGTACACCCGGCATTCACCACGTCATGGCCCGCACGGTGAAAGATATCTTTTGCCGGTATAAAACGCTGCAAGGATTTCAGGTAAAACGTAAAGGCGGCTGGGATACTCACGGCCTGCCGGTGGAACTACAAGTTGAGAAGCAGCTCGGCATCACCAAAGACGATATTGGCAAAACGATTTCGATAGAAGCCTACAACCAGAAGTGCCGCGAAACGGTGATGATGTATAAAGACCAGTGGGATGATCTCACAGAGAAGATGGGCTACTGGGTAGATTTGAAGAATCCGTACATCACTTATAATAACGACTACATTGAAACGGTGTGGTGGATACTTAAACAATTCTATCAAAAAGGATTGCTTTATAAAGGCTACACCATTCAGCCGTATTCACCATCTGATGGCACCGGATTAAGTTCACATGAACTGAACCAGCCAGGCTGTTACAAAGAGGTGAAAGATACTTCGGTAGTAGCACAGTTTAAGGTGAAGCGTGATTCAAAGTCGGAGTTTTTGTTTAAAGCAATAAGCTCAGGTGATTTATACATTTTAGCCTGGACAACAACACCGTGGACGTTGCCATCGAATACAGCTTTGGCGGTCGGTGATAAAATCGAATACCTATTAGTTAAAGCCTTCAATAAGTACACTCAAAAGCCGATTAATGTTGTAATCGCAAAAGATAGATTTACAAGTTTCTTTAATGTCGGTTCTAAAGAGAACGCGGATAATTTATTTGCGAATCCTAACAGTTTTGAAACAGGCTGGAGTGATTTTGAATTAATTCAAATTTATCAACACCCTGAAGTTTCTCCACTTCTTTCCGCTCATTTGGTGAAAGGGAGAGATTTAACTGGAATTCGCTACGAACAATTGATGCCTTATCTTCCACCGCTAACCGATGTAGATAAAGCCTTCCACGTTATTTCTGGGGATTTTGTTACTACCGAAGACGGAACGGGTATCGTTCACATCTCACCAACCTTTGGTGCCGATGACTTTCGTGCTGCAAAGCAAAATGGGATTCCTGCGCTTACGCTAAAAGACGAAGCCGGTAATGAAGTACCCACCGTCGATAAGAAAGGAAAATTTGTAAAAGAGATTGGAGCGAAACTGAAAGAAGGAGTTGCTCAATACAAAATCAAAACTCACAAGCCACTTGGTGAAAATGATTTTTATGTAAAGAATTATACAGATGAAGATGAAAGCAATCCGGATTACAAAAACACGGATGTGATTATCTCGATCATTTTAAAAGAAGAAAACAAGGCCTTTGATGTGCGCAAGTATGAGCATACGTATCCGCATTCGTGGCGCACAGATAAACCCGTTTTGTATTATCCGCTCGATGCGTGGTTTATCAAGACAACGGCAAAGAAAGATCAGTTAGTAGCCTTGAATAAAACGATCAACTGGAAACCAGAGAGCACTGGCACTGGCCGCTTTGGAAACTGGCTTGAGAACTTGGTGGACTGGAATTTGTCACGCTCACGTTTTTGGGGAACACCACTTCCGATCTGGAGAACCAAAGATGGCAAAGAAGAAATTTGTATCGGCTCGATTGATGAATTAAAGTCTGAAGTAGAAAAAGCAAAAAAGGTCCTGAGTCCCGAGTTGTTAGCCCCGAGTACTAAGGACTCAACACTTGATACTCAAGACTTACATCGCCCTTATGTGGATAATATTGTTTTGGTAAGCTCATCGGGCCAGCCGATGTATCGCGAGACAGACTTGATTGATGTTTGGTTTGATTCTGGTGCGATGCCGTATGCACAGTGGGGATTGGACAAAGAGAAACTTAAAGCCAACAATCCGATGCCTTTTGGTGAAGGATGGGATGGAGCGTATCCTGCCGATTACATTGCCGAAGGTGTTGATCAAACCCGCGGCTGGTTTTTCACGCTTCATGCTATCGCCGGATTGCTTTACGATAGTGTCGCTTTCAAAAATGTAATCTCCAACGGACTGGTACTTGATAAGTTTGGAGAGAAGATGAGCAAGCGCAAAGGCAACGTTGTCAATCCGTTTGAGACGCTTGAAAAATACGGGCCTGATGTGGTGCGCTGGTACATGATCGAAAATGCACCCCCGTGGGACAACCTGAAATTTGATCTTGCCGGAATAGAAGAAACGCAACGAAGATTTTTTGGTACTCTTCAAAATACCTATTCGTTCTTTGCCTTGTATGCCAACATCGACAGTTTCCAGAAAGATGAAATGAACAACGTGCCTTATGATAGACTCACGCACCTCGATCGTTGGATTATTTCGAAACTTCAATCGCTGGTTATAGAAGTCACAGCTGCCTATGAAGATTATGAACCTACAAAAGCAGCGCGTGCTATTCAGGAATTTGTAAACGATCATTTGAGTAACTGGTATGTACGCTTGAATCGTAAGAGATTCTGGCAACCTTCTTCCGCCGTAGTTTCGGCAAAGGCGGACAACTCTCATATTCCTGAAAATAAAAAAGCTGCTTACGAAACGTTGTATGAATGTTTGATGGTGACCGCCCAACTGATGTCGCCCATTGCACCTTTCTTTTCGGATTGGCTTTATAAAAACCTGACTGATAACATTCGTGATAAGGCGAAGAAGAATAATACGCCCTTGCAATTTGAATCAGTGCACCATACCGATTTGGTAAAGCCTGAAAGTAACCGCATGGATAAGGAATTGGAACTTTCGATGCATTACGCGCAGCGCATTTGCTCCTTGGTTCACTCCATCCGCAAGAATAGTAAGATCAAAGTTCGCACGCCATTGCAGCGGGTGTTGCTTCCTGTGCTCGATGAAAAATTTTCGAAGCGGATTAAAAGCGTCGATGACATTATCAAATCGGAAGTGAATGTAAAATCGATTGAATACATTGATGATGCGTCGGGCTTGTTGGTGAAAAATGTAAAGCCAAACCTTCCCAAACTTGGCAAACAGTATGGGCCGAAGATGAAGGAGGTTTCGGCGGTGATTAATTCATTCACCAAAGAAGACATTAGTCAGATTGAAAAGACTGGAGCTCTTTCTAAAGGTGGATTTGATCTGGTGTTAGAAGATGTACTGATCTCGTCTCAAGATATTCCCGGCTGGTCTGTTGCCAACGAAGGCGGCATTACTGTAGCGCTTGATATTACCATCACCCCAGAGTTGAAACGCGAGGGTGTGGCACGTGATTTTGTGAACCGGGTTCAAAACCTGCGTAAGGATATGGGCCTCGAAGTACTGGATAAAATTAACATTGAAGTGGAGCAGGACGGCGAATTAGCTACTTCTTCATTAAATGAATTCAAGGACTACATCTGTACAGAAACCCAGGCGCTCAGTTTGGAGTTAAAAGAAAAGGTAGCCGATGGAACTGAAGTGGATATGGACGAGTTTGTGTTGAAGGTGAGAATTAAAAAGAATTAATCAATTACTAAGTTTAGCCCAGGATGAAACCTTACAAATATTTTCTTATTGCATTCGTTGTTATAGTTATAGATCAAACCAGCAAATTACTGGTGCATCAACACATGTATATTCATCAGGAATTGAATGTAATTGGTGAATGGTTTCGACTGCACTATTTGCTCAATCCAGGCATGGCCTTCGGTATCCGGTGGGAAAATGAATTCGGAAAACTAGCTCTGACTATTTTTAGAATTGGGGCGATGTTTGGTATAGCGTATTATTTAATCAGGTCAGCAAGGAGGAATTCTTCTCCAGGTTTTATGATCTGCCTGGCGTTGATATTAGGTGGTGCGATTGGTAATGTGATCGATAGCACTTTTTATGGAGTGTTTCTTGACAATGCTCCCATGGAATCACCCACAAAATGGTTTCACGGGCAAGTGATTGACATGCTCTTTTTCCCGTTAGTTGAATTTAGCTGGCCTGATTGGGTTCCGGGTGTAGGTGGAGAATATTTTTTGTTTTTTAGTCCGGTCTTCAACATAGCGGATTCATCCATTTTTGTGGGTGTAGTTTCAATTCTCATATTTCAAAAATCCTTTTTTCCTCATTCCGACAAAATCGAATCTGCCCATGAGAGCGAAATACAAATTAAAGAGGAGGGCAGTGAAAACACTTCACCCATAGTTGTAACAGAAGTGGCGACGAAACCCGAGGCAGAGAATAATTCATAATCGATAAGAGTATGGCTGAAAATCTTTCAATAGCAGTATCAACAAAGAAGGAAGAACGGTATGAAATGCTTCTTCCACAAATTGAATCGTTGGTAGCTGGTGAACCGGATGCGGTAGCCAATTTGTCAAATATAGCCGCAGCATTAAAACAAACATTTAATTTTTTCTGGGTAGGTTTTTATCTTGTTAAAGAAAATGAATTGGTACTAGGCCCGTTTCAGGGGCCTATTGCCTGCACGCGGATTGGATTGGGAAAAGGGGTTTGTGGCACAAGCTGGAAAGAAAAGAGGACAATCATTGTTCCCAACGTAGACGAATTTCCAGGGCACATTGCTTGCAGTTCAGATTCAAAATCCGAAATTGTTTTGCCGGCTTATAAAAACGGCAGAGTGCTTCTAGTGCTTGACGTAGATAGCGACAAGCTCAATGATTTTGACGAGACGGATGCTCTCTATCTTGAACGCCTGATTAAGGTAATTGAGAGTTTCACCTAAATAATTTCTCTTTTATTCGTTACCGGATTTTAGTATTTTCGGATACTTAAAAATTCCTAGGTATGAAAACTCAACTTTCTCGTCGGGATTGGTTTAAATCTACGGTAGCACTGTCTGCCGGCCTCACGCTCTCTACTTCACTTGTCGACCGCTTGTTAGCATCACCGATGAGCCTAGCCGAACAAGATTTTAATTTCAAAGCACTTAACGGAAAAGTCAGGCTGAATGCCAACGAAAACCCGTATGGCCCCTCATCGAAAGCGAAGGAAGCTGTAATGCAGATTTTATCGGAAGGCAATCGCTATCCGTTTGATGCTATCAATGAATTCAAAGCTGTTCTTGCCAAGAAAGAGGGTGTACCCGTAGAATATCTTCACGTAGGTGCCGGCTCTGGCGATTTGTTATGCCAGGCGGGTACCGCATTTGGGATTGAAGGCATGCGAATCGCTTCGGGCTATCCGACATTTGCCTTGTTGATGAGCTACTCACAAGTGTTTAATGCCACCTGGGATAAAGTCGACCTTAACGAGAAATTGGAATACGATTATGAAGCGCTGGCTCGTGCGATCAAAACTGACACAAGACTTGTTTTCATTTGTAACCCTAACAATCCAACGGGCACACTGGTCGATCCGCAGAAAGTAAAATCTTTTTGCGAAGAGGTATCTAAAAATACCCCAGTCTACGCTGATGAGGCTTACCTGGAATTTCTTGAGCCGGCTCAGCAAGTTTCAATGGTTGATTTGGTTAAGAAGGATATGAATGTGATTGTCTCACGCACATTCTCTAAAGTGTATGGATTGGCCGGCCTTCGCATCGGTTATATCGTTGCAAAACCGGATCTTATCAAAAAGATTTCAAAATATGGTGGGGATTTTCCTTTCAGTCAAACCGCGATAGCTGCAGCTAAAGCGAGCTTAGGCGATGAAAATTTCATGGCAATGGTGCGTGCTAAAAACGCAGATGCAAGAAAAGTGCTCACAGACTATCTGGCTCAGAATAAAATCACCTGCGGAAAATCATTGACCAATTTTGTGTTCTTCCCTGCACCTAAAGATGGCAAAACTATTTTGACCAAGATGGAAGAGCGGGGTTATCTCATGCGCATTTGGGATTACCAACAAAAAGAATGGTGTCGTGTAAGTATAGGAACCGAAGACGAGATGAAAGGTTTTGTGAAAGCATTTGGTGATGTTGTTTCATAAAGACTGTTCCTGCCTGTTTTGACCTCGTAGTACAACTTTCCTTTTAATTGAATCGTTGTAATTCATACAAACCAAATTTGTATGAAATCTGCAATGGTTTTTATTTTGTTTTTTTCGCTGGCTTCCGCAGCAACTGCTCAACGTGGAATTCGATTAACAAGCCGATTTTCAAAACGACAAAAATTCCTGACAGAAGGTAGTCGTGTGGTTTATTCATCCATTAATCGCAATGGTGGTATGTCCTATTTGGGATACTTGCGGAACATCTCTGGTGTTGGTATTCTTAAAATCGTGAATGACAGTACCATTCAAGTAGACCAGCAAGTGATTAGAACTACAGATTTGCTCTTGATTGGCCGGAGAAATAAAGGCGCAGGAGTGGGAGCGGCTATTTTAATTCTTGGCGGCTTTGTAATAGTTGCCACAAGCCACACAACAAACGACGCTGGTCAGGTAACACCGGAACCGGGTGGAATTGTCTTAGGTTTTGCCTGTGAAACGATTGGCCTGGTTGATGCATTCAGCCGCGCACCAAAGTACATGAGCAGATGGCAGGTTGATGTAGTAAAATAAGGCGTCACTGTTCGATTTTCTGCCTCTTTAGTTTTTTTTACCTTGCAAAAGGAAAGAAGTTAGCTTCCATTCTTATTCAAAAAAAAACTAAAGATGAGTGACACTAAGAGGACTTTGCCCGGCGCTTTAAAATCATACGCCCTCACCAATTCCAATGGCATAAGTGTAGAAGTAGCCAACTATGGTGCTCGTATTATTTCTTTGCTTGTCCCGGACAAAAATGGAAAGCTTGCCGACGTAGTACTAGGCTACGATTCGTTGGAAGAATATCTGAAGGGTAACTTGTATTTCGGTGTAACTATCGGTCGCTATAGTAACCGAATCGCGAAGGGAAAATTTTCATTGAATGGAAAAGAATATCAACTCGCAAAAAACAATGAGGAGAATTCATTGCATGGAGGAGTGAATACATTTCACAATGCTTTTTGGGAAACAATATCATCGGATGACGCTTCAGTGACATTTGGTTACTTAAGCCCTGATGGCGAGGAGGGTTTTCCCGGCAACTTGAATGTCTCGCTGCGGTATTCATTGACAAATGATAACGAGATAATTATTGAATACAAAGCAACTACCGATCAGGAAACAGTTATTAGCCTAACTCATCACTCGTTTTTTAATTTGGCAGGAGCTGGTCATGGAGATGTTCTGGATCATGAAATATTAATAAACGCTGATAAGTTTATTCCTGTAGATGAAACATTAATTCCATTCGGTGAACTTCGCAATGTAAAAGGTACCCCTTTTGATTTCCGGACACCATTCAAAATTGGTCAGCGGATAAACAACAACGATGAGCAACTGAAATTCGGGATAGGTTACGATCACACGTATGTTTTAAATAAGATGGGAAACGAACTGTCGCTGGCTGCAACTGTGAAGGAGCCTGCCAGCGGAAGAGTTATGGAGGTATTAACAACAGAGCCTGGACTACAATTCTATTCAGGCAATTTCCTGGATGGGAGTGATGTAGGCAAGCAAGGGAAGTCGTATGCCTCACGCTCTGCATTTTGTCTCGAAGCGCAACATTTTCCAGATTCTCCAAATCAACCTCGTTTTCCTACTACTGTTCTCAAACTTGGAGAAGTCTACGCCCAGAAGACGATATATAAATTCCCACGAAACTGAAATCATTGTTTCATCATTCGTACACGATAACATCCCTCAATGAAAATGCTGTGCTTATTTCATTTGGGAATGACATTGATGAAGAGGTCAATCAAGTCGCAATTGCCATTCATCGTGAGTTAGGTAGTCAGTCATTTGAAGGCTTTGTGGAATCAGTGCCAGCTTACTCTTCAGTTGGTATCTTTTACAATGGAGAAATTGTAAAGCAGAGTAACCCAACCTGCAAAACGGCATTTGAGTTTGTAGAGCGCTATCTTAAAAACATCCTGGATAAACTAAGTCTCAATGATTTGAAGAACATCAACTCCGCGATTGATGTGCCGGTGTTTTATCGGGGTGAAGATTTAGGGTTCGTAGCGCAACAGCACCAGCTGACAACCGATGAGGTTATTGCATTGCATACGGGAAGAACTTACAAAGTTTTTATGATCGGCTTTTTACCAGGCTTTGCTTACATGGGAAGTGTAGATAGCCGCCTGGCAACTCCCCGAAAAGATTCTCCCCGAAAAATTGTACCCGTGGGAAGTGTTGGTATTGCTGGCTTTCAAACAGGCATCTATCCTCAATCATCACCTGGTGGCTGGCAATTGATTGGGCAGACACCAATCAGGATTTTCGATATCACGAAAGATTGGCCTTGTCTATTTAATCCAGGCGACATCGTGAGATTTCATTCTATCAGCGAATCAGAATTTGCAGAATTGAATGAGTATTAAAATTTTAAAACCTGGAATACTTGCCACCCTTGTAGCAGATGAACGGAAGGGGTTTCGCAGTATAGGCGTTGGGCCGGGCGGTGCTATGGATAATTTTGCGATGACTGCTGGAAATTATCTGTTGGGCAACTCTGAACGCGAAGCCTCAATAGAATTTTGGTTCCCTGCCATTGAGATACTATTTCAACGGGGTCTTGTGGCTTGTTTTACTGGAAAGGGTTTTGAATTAAGAATAGACGATGTGCCGTTGCCTTTGTGGAAGCCAATTGAAATCAGAGAAGGCTCCACCATCAAGCTGGTTAAATCTTCTTCTGGCGCCTGTGTTTATCTGGCCGTGCGCAGTGGATGGAAGGCTCAAAATTGGCTGGGAAGTTTTGGCACTCATTTGGGTGTGAAGGCCGGTGGTTACAAAGGAAGATCTCTTCAAATTAACGATATCGTCGAAACGAATTTTAGTGAAACTGAAGTTGGCGAAACGAAAGCATTGCCTTGGGGAATATCAGATCATGAACTGCGCAAAGTTTATTCTCCATCGAGCGAAATTCGAATCACACCCTGCATAGAAACAGAGTTGCTCACTAGCCTTTCGACTGATAGACTATTATCGGACAGCTTTGTAATAAATAGTCAGAGCAACCGAATGGGATATCGCTTAAATGGATTGCCACTTTCACTTAGCCGACCAATGGAATTGATTTCATCTCCTGTAGATTATGGAACTATTCAACTTTTACCCGATGGCAATCTTATCATTTTAATGGCTGATCATCAAACAACCGGAGGCTATCCGCGAATAGCTTCGGTGATCAAAGCTGACTTGCCAAAATTGGCTCAAATTATGCCGGGAGAAAAAATTAACTTTAAGATGGTTTCATTACCTGAGGCCGAAACAGAATTATGTTCAAGAGCAAATCAATTGGCAGAACTGAAAACAGGTTGTCAACTTCGTTTCAACGATTATTTTAAATGAGTCTGCAAACAATCGATATCAATTGCGATATGGCCGAAGGTATTGGCAATGAAGCTGAATTAATGCCATGGATAAGCTCGGCAAATATTGCATGCGGGTTTCATGCAGGTAATGAAGATTTAATGAAAAGCACAATTGAACTTTGCCAAAAATATCAGGTTGCTGTTGGTGCTCATCCTTCGTTTCCTGACAAGGAAAATTTTGGAAGAACAAATATGAACTTGCCCGCTGATCAGATTTATGAAATGGTTTCAGCACAAATTCATCTCTTAAAAAAAATAGCGCGCGTGCAGGGCATTCGGGTTCACCACGTTAAGCCTCACGGGGCACTTTATAACATGGCAGCGAAAGATGCAGCTCTGGCGGGCAACATAGCAAGAGCGGTAAAAGACTTGGATAGCACTTTGGTTTTCTATGGCCTTTCTCAGAGTGTAATGATTGATGCGGCAAAGAAATTAGACCTGAGAGTTGCCAATGAAGTATTTGCAGACAGGACTTATCAACCAGACGGATCGCTTACGCCAAGGACACAGCCTAATGCTTTGATTATTGACGAGGAAGAGGCGATTCAGCAGACTATCCGACTGACAAAAGAGGGAAAAGTGATGACTGCTTCTGGTGAAGACATTCAATTGAGAGCGGATACACTTTGTTTGCATGGCGATGGGAAGCATGCAGTAGCTTTCGCGAAATTGATTCATGCCCGTTTGAGATTAGAGAAAATTAAGATTGCAACCATTGAGTAAATTCAAAATACTTTCAGGGCCACTGGCCGGCGCGGCCTTCTTGATGGCAACCTCGGCAATAGGTCCGGGATTCATCACACAAACCACAACATTTACTGAGCGACTTAAAGGGAGCTTTGGGTTTGTGATTTTAATTTCGATTCTGCTTGATATTGGTGCTCAGCTTAACATTTGGCGGCTGATAAGTGTAAGCAGAATGTATGCTCAGGACCTTGCCAACAAAGTAGTGCCTGGTGCCGGATACTTTTTGACGGCATTGATTATTTTGGGCGGACTTGCCTTTAACATTGGAAATATCGCCGGAGCCGGACTGGGTTTTCAGGTATTGTTTGGATGGAGTGTGCAAACAGGGGCAATAGTCAGTTGTATCATCGCCGCAGTTATTTTTCTCGTAAAGGAAGCTGGCAAGGCGATGGATGTTTTTGCTAAAACATTGGGCTTCGTGATGATTGCGTTAACCTTCTATGTTGCGTTTCAAGCAAACCCTCCGATAGCGGAAGCTGTTATGAAAACGTTTCTGCCAGACCAAATTGATGAGCTGGTAATCCTTACCATTGTGGGTGGCACTGTGGGTGGTTACATTAGTTTTGCGGGCGCTCATCGCCTGTTGGATGCAGGGATTTCTGGTAAAGAAAATTTAAGACAGGTTTCTCAAAGTTCGGTCTCAGCTATTTTGATTGCTTCACTTATGCGTACGATTTTATTTATTGCGGCCTTAGGTATAGTGTGGCAAGGAATTTCGCTGGGTAATGAAAATCCCGCAGTTGTGGTTTTTGAAAGTGCCGCAGGACGAATTGGCTATAAGATTTTTGGATTGGTATTGTGGAGTGCTGCTATCACTTCGGTAGTCGGTTCAGCGTTTACTTCAATTTCTTTTGCGAAATCGATTCATCCTTCTGTTGAAAAGTATTTCCGTCATCTGATCATCGTGTTCATTCTCCTATCTACGATTATTTTTTTGATCGTAGGCGAACCTGTAAAAGTGTTGGTAGCTGCGGGTGCAATTAACGGATTGGTTCTGCCGTTTGCTCTGGCAATTATTCTTTCATCAACTTTTAAGAAAGACATTTTATTAAACTATAAACATCCGCTTTGGCTGTCAATTCTCGGATGGATAGTAGTTATAGTAATGACTTATATCGGCGTGCAGGGCCTGATACACTTTACTTAGCTATTTGTAATAGTATTCACCAGCTCACGCTAAAGAATCCACGGTGACTTTGTGCTATCGTCACGAAAATAACAACTAGGGCAATCACATTGAGAATAAACATGCGTTTATGCTTAGCTGTGCCATCAGCAAGTTTTTTGGCAGAAATACGAGCAACCGAGATCAATACGATAGCGATCAGCATGCCTGTGAAATGTTCAACCAACCAGTAACGCGCAACAGAATCCTTCATTGATGCTCCGCTGAAAATGACAATCGGGCTTACAAAATAAAGAATCAAGCCAAGTAGTAATTGTGTGTGTGTCGAGATAAAAAGGAAAAGACTCAATTTATCGTCAGCTTTTTCAAAGGGAGATTTGTTTAGCCAGCCCGTCAGTGACTTTCCAATCACAACCAATAACAGGATTAGTAATACATAGCGATTGAGTGAGTGAAGGACAACAAGTATTTGCATGGCTCTAATTTTTCGGAAAATTACAACTTAGCTCTAAACAAAACTAAGACCTTAAACTCTAAAGTTGAAAAAATTTGAGAAGTGGCGGGTTGTTGTTTACTTTGAGTTGTTTATGAAGCGATACTTACTCCTTCTTGCCTTGGCGGTTCTATGCCCGCCAGCACAGGCAGCACCTGACACCGTGAAGGTTGGCGCGTATGTGATGAGCGTGCATGATATCAACTTTCACGACAAGGAGTACACCGCTCGTTTCTGGCTGTGGTTCCTGTACAATGATAGAAAATTTGACTTTGTAAAGCAGCTGGACATCACTAATGCCAAAACCATTGACACGCCTCAACTATTACAAGATAGTATTGGAACACAGCAATGGTCAATGCTGAAGATGAAATGTATCATGAAAGAAAACTGGAATGTACTCGACTTTCCATTCGACAAACAACATCTGAGAATACATATCGAAAACTCTCTGTTTGATAGAAATGATTTGATATTCAAGCCAGACGTGAGAGGGAGCAAATTTGATCCCGATGAAACACTGGCAGGCTGGAAGATTAAAAACTTTAATGTAAACGCAAGCGAGAAGTTATACGAAACGGGATTTGGTGACTACAGGCCGGGCAAAGATCATCAGGTATTCTCAGCGTTTAATATTGAAATGGATATTGAGCGAAATGCATGGGGACTGTTTTTAAAAATATTCATCGGTATGTATATCTCATTCCTGATTGCGATGGTTGGTTTTGCCCCACATCCATCAGAAGTCGAGCCACGTTTTGGATTACCGGTAGGCGGACTGTTTGCGGCTGTGGGTAACAAATATATAATAGATTCAATCTTACCAGAATCTGCTTCTTTTACCTTGGTTGATACTCTTCATTCGATTACCTTCTTTACAATTTTTGCCATTCTGGTAGTTTCAGCTATTTGCCTGAAACTTCACGATATGGAAAAGGTAGAAGAAAGTGTACGAGTAAACAGAATTGGCTCTAAAATGGTAGCGAGTATTTACGTGCTGGCCAACGTTATCCTGGTATGGGCGGCAGCGGCTTCTTAAGCTCAGACTTTATTCTTAGTATCAATAAGTATCGTTACGGGGCCATCGTTCAGCAAATTCACTTTCATATCAGCACCAAACTCTCCTGTCTGTACGGGTTTTCCCAGGGCGTCTGAAATGACTGAAACAAATTTCTCATAAAGCGGAACTGCTATTTCGGGCTTGGCGGCTTTGATATAACTAGGCCGGTTTCCTTTTTTAGTACTGGCATGTAAAGTAAATTGACTGACCACAATAATATCTCCGCTGTTGTCTTTCACGCTCACATTCATCACGCCATTGCTATCGTTGAAAATACGAAGATTCACAATCTTACCGGCAAGCCACTCGATATCTTCAGAATTATCTGCGTCCTCTATTCCAAGCAGAACCAATAATCCCTTTTCTATTTTTGATTTTATTTTTCCATCAATCGTGACGGAGGCTTCAGCGACTCGTTGAATAACGGCAATCATCGTTTATGCTTTTCGATGAATAAATTCAATTGAACTGCTGTCAATTAAAAAGTTTGCTGAATTTCCTTTTTCACCTCGCTAAGAGCATGACCAATCGGATCCGTTTTCTTGTCCATCGTCATCTCAAAAATCTTCTTTGACAAGTCAATGCCCGTAGACTCAGCCGCCACCTGTCCAGCCGATTCATTGATAGTGATAATCAAGTCCTCTTTGGCATTGCGTACCTGATTCCAAACTTCTTCAGTCATGTAGACTTGTTGAGAGACGTTGTGGTTATATTCATTACGAATTTCATCCAGCAACACCTTTTGAAAATCACGCGCGGTATATGCAGGGTTGTTCAGTCGAATCAGCAAGTTTTGTGGAGAGATTCGTTCCAAAAAAAGTGTTACCCGCTCATACGCCTGTAAACGAGCCGGCAGGATCGTTTCGATGCTACGAGACCTCACTTCAAGTTTTTTCAACTCGATCTCGCGAGCAACGAAAGTACGTACCATCAAATACACAGCATAAAGCACTACCGAGGCTGGTACAAGTATTTTTATAAACTCTATTATTGCTTCCATGGGAATTATTTGCACGAAAATTAACTATTTTTCAATCACCTTTGTTTGAATATCATGTTTGATTCTCTCAAACCAGTACTACTTACCCCGCTTGCGGCTGCCGAAGCTCGCAAGATCATGCAAACTAAAAACATCCCCGAAGGATATGGCTTGCGAATAGGTGCGCGTGGCGGAAATGGCTGCGGAGGAGTTTCTCTTATTATTGGCTTCGACAAGCAAAAGTCTTCCGATCTTTCCTATGAAGCTGAAGGCATTACAATCTTTATTGATAAAAAGCACACCATGTACTTGATTGGCAAAGCGGTAGATTTCTATGAAGGTGCCGATGCACGCGGGTTTGTCTTCATCGAACAAGAAGCCATCGAACGTGGAGGCTGGCACAAATCAAGTTGATCTTGCGCATTAATAGCTTAAGTCTTACAATTTGATACTTATGTCTTAACTCTTACCTCTCGTCACTACCACGCTAGCTTTTTTGCAGACACCACCAATCGGTGGGTTGAACTTTGAAATCTTTACCTCTACGTTAATTGCGCTGGCAAATGTTTTTAAAATTATTTCCGCGATCGCGTGCCCCACGGTTTCCAGCAACTTCGAGGGTTTGCTCATTTCAGTTTTTACAAGCGCGTAAAGATCTTCATAATTAATAGTACCACTGAGATCATCCCGGAAGGCCGTATTTTGAAATTCAGTCTCCACAATTACGTCCACTTCAAATTTATTTCCCGAAGATCGTTCGTGCGGATAAACTCCATGATACGCATGAAACTCCAACCCTTCGAGCGCTATCTTTCCATTCATTGAATTTCGTCAAAGAATGAGCGCTGATTTTTCATCACCTCAGCCATTGATGGAGGAGCAACAGGTTCTGTTTCTGCTGATGGCTGTTGAGTTGGCTTTTTTAATTCTGCTTCAACTTCCGCATTTGGGAAGAGCGATCTTTTTGTTTCACGCATGGCCAAGGCGAGGTGTTGATCGGGGTCGAAATCACGGCTTGCTGCTTTCGCACGTTCCATCCGGTCGATGGTTTCGTTGGCTAAACGCTTAAGATCCGACAAAAGATTTTCTTTGTGAAGCTCCAAATTTCTATAATGCTGACCAAGCATTTTCAGGCGTTCTTCCATTTCGGCCAACATTTGTTTAGAAATAGATTCGGCTTCTTCAATTGTGTTCTTGGCCTTGGTCTTTGCTTCATTCAGCATCGCGTCAGCATTCAATTGGCTTTCGCGCAAAATCAGCGCGGCTGTTTTATTAGCCTGATCAATAACATTGGCACCAGTGTCTTCGGCAGTCTTCAATGTTTTAAAAAGCGAGCTTTCCACTTCGCGCAGTTTGTTCACTTCGCGTTCGGTAGCTTCCATTTTGATTCGCATTTCTTTCGTCTCGTCCAGCGTGCGCTCCCACTCTTGCGAGAGGGATTGCAGAAATGCACTCACTTCATCTTTGTCGTAGCCACGCAAAGCTTTTTCAAAGGCCTTTTGACGAATTTCCAGTGGTGTGATTTTCATACAGCGGTTTTTTTAAAGTTTAAAAAATGGTCAACGAATAAGTTTAAAAAATATTTTGGGGACTGGTGTGAGACACACCACCGGGCTGTTCGTTACAAGTCCGTCCAGCACACACGCAGCGCGCTTCGGGCTTTTCACTTCCATCCCTGCCCCGGTTCGTTAGTACTTAAAAGAACGACTTTACAAAAATAGTAAATCCCAGACAGAAATGGTACGGTCATCGCTGGCGCTTATTAACTGATTGTTATACGAGGTCCAGAGTAGTTTGTTCACAGAAGTGCCATGCCCGGCATGCCTGCCTTTGTCAATGACTTTTAGTAACTGTAAATCGTCTGCACGCCAGACCTTAATCGACTTATCCATGCTGCAAGTCGCAAAATGTTTCCCGTCGGGTGCAAACGTGAGGTGGTTGATCGCGTACAAATGCGCAGCTACCTCTTCAGTCTGTGTGTAGCTACTCAGAACATCCCACGCTTTGAGTTTTGCGTCGCGCGCTCCGCTGAGTAATAATTTACCATCGGGAGAATAGCTCAACGCAAAAATTGAATTGGTATGTGCTTTTATCTCTTGTTTCAATTCAAAATCGCGTAAGCTGAAAATGCGAATACAATGATCACTAAACCCAACGGCCATCTCTCCCGTTTTTTCATTGATAGCTATCGTTCTAGCGCTTTTTTCAGACGTTGCTATCCTTTTTTTTACCGCCCATTTCTCCAGATCAACAATAGTTAGCAATCCGTCACCAGTTGCAATGATAAGGTCGTTTTCAAAATGTTGAACATCAAAAATCGCAGACGTTGTGAGCTGAAGCGAGGCAAGTTCCTTTTTATTTTCGTAATCGATCAAATGAATGCCCGAATAGTTTTCCCCAGCGATTAATATTTTTTTATCGGCAATGTGGAGCAAAGAGTAAATCGAGCTGTTTAGTTTGGCTATCAATTCACCATCGCCAAGTTGTTGCAAATCCCATTGCACAACCATGCCATCGCCTCCACCAGAGAAAAATAGATTAGGTTTGCTTCCCGGTTGCAAGGTGTAAACACAATCGCGGTGACCTGCAAACGTGTGGAGTTTGGTAACTTGTACTTTGCTCAAGGTTTTAGAATGGGAGTATTTTTACAAAATTGAACGATAAAGACCGAATACCAATGCCTTTAAAGGAATTTCATAAAACGGGAGAACAGAGCGGCTGGGCAGTATGGCGCATTGATGAGACAGAAGCCCAACTCACCAGCGGCATTACTGGCACTCCTCCTCATGAGATTACCCACGAAAAGAAAAAACTGGAATGGCTCGCTGGCCGCCAGCTTTTGATCTCTCTTTCCAATCATCTTGGCTTGCGTTTCTTTGGCATTATTAAAGACAATTTCGGAAAACCTTTTTTGGAAAAATACCCTCATCACATTTCGCTTTCACATTCGTATCCCTTTGTAGCTGCCCAGATTGATATGTATCAGTCGGTTGGCATTGATTTGGAACAGCCCAAAGAAAAACTTTTGAAAATAGCATCACGTATTTTATCGCCGATAGAACTTGCCGATGCGGGAGCCGACAGAATAAAACATTGTGTGTACTGGTGTGCTAAAGAAACGATGTACAAAATCCACGGTTTGGGTGGCCTTCATTTCTCCAACCAATTGAACATAGCGCCATTTCTTTTGCAAGAAGAAGGAAATCTCAACGGAGTGATTTCATCGGATGGCCAAAAGAGAGACGTGAGATTAGGCTATCAGCTGTGTCCGGATTATGTACTGGTTTTCACTTTAACAGTATAAATCAAGAATCTGTTTTGGGCTGTGGTTTTTTCTTATTCTTTTTTCTACCCTTCTTCTTAAAATCAGAAGCCTTTGCAGTGTTTTTGGCAATGCTCTTACCTTTTTTGGTTTGAAAATCGCCGCCACTCACGCCTGTTGAAACTGCTTGTTTTCCATTTTTCGTTTGAAATTGTTCGGCGGTAGGATCTCCTTTGATGTCATGTTTTTTATCCCATCCAAACACAAAATTCATTCCGACCCTGACATTAAAAAATTGAGTAGAATTGGCAAATGTATTTAGGTTACCTCCCGAAAACGGGATTCGTAAAAGATTGTCGCCTACCATAAACAATTGAACAGGAGTAAGGTTGAGGGAGACTCCAGCACCAATGTTGTTATAGGAATTATTAGACACCGTATAACTTCCCGCCAGGCTAAGAATACTTCCGAAATGTTTGTTAGCACCAACGGTAATTCCGGTGGACATTCGTCCTTTGAAAATCTCGGAAAATAACACGGCCGCCAGCGTAAGCTGACGATTCAATGTATAGCTACCATTCACATACATGTGCGCTGGGATTGGCGTGCGATAACTGCCAATTGGTGCCTGCTGAACTTTGAAGTTTTTTTGAATGGAATCGCCCTGAGCTTGCAGATAATTATTATTCGATTTAATTATTTGACTCAAATCCACACCTTGAAAATTGTATTTGGCTTTTGATGGATCAAGTGAATATCCATAGGTATTGTTTTTCCAATTTATACTTCCAAGGTCAATAATGCTTGCGGCCACGGTAAGTTTGGGAGTCACTTTGTAGGTGGCACCAAGGTCAAGAGCAAACCCGTTATTTTTTAAGTAGTCATTTAACTTAAATGAATAACCGGATTGTGTGAAATTATAAATTCCTGAAGTGCGCACGTCCATCCCCGCAGTTGCTGTCAGAGCATAAGTAGAATTATCTGTCGTTAAATTAAAAGATGAGTTCTGCGTTGTCACATTTTCAAGGCCCTTGAGGTATTTGATTCGCGCACCAAAAGTCAACGCACTGGTCGGGGAGTAAGCTGCACCGATTGAAGTTTGTAAGTAGGTCAATGACTCGGCTTTGGGGCTCATTGAAAGAGTAGTGGTTCCGGTGGCACCTGCGACAGGAGCATTCCCATTAATAAAAATACCCAACAGGTCTTTAGGTAGCATCAGGCGATTGTAGGTTTTTGCTTGGGCATTAAGCGTGAGATAAAATTGTTTGTGGACGCGTAAACCCAATCGCAGCAAATCAACCGCGAGAGCCTGTGTGATATAGTTCTTTGGCTTTATTTTACTATTCAGTTTGGTAAGGTCGGCATTTACTGTTCCATCGGGCTGTTTGCTGATCACATCATTATAGGAAAACCCATTGTTGGCATAATATGCCATTACCGAGCTCGCTGGTAGGCCAAAAGAAAAACTGTATTTCGGGATGGCAGACGGGTTGTTGTCGTTGGTCTGAGGTAAGCTATTCATGAAAGTCAGGGTGCCTTCATTTTGTGAATATCCTGTGGATGCCCCTAATAAAATGATCACCCCGATTAGCCAGCTATTTTTCATCAGAAGGTGGTAGTAAGTTTGAGTTTTATGAGCATGCCGATCTTGGCTGTGAGAGTATATTGTGATTTAAATTTTACATCGGTAGAAGTGCTGCTACTTCCTGAGGTATTCATTCGAGCGACTAAAATCATTTTAGATGCTTGAAATAATTTGTTGATTTTATTAGTATCTAAATCCAAATTCTGATCATATACCCCGGCCGATTGTAAAGCTCCTGAGGTGTCAACTGTACTCCCTTTAACAATTGGATTCTGGCTGCTGGAAAGAAGAGAATCAAGTACTTTGTTGTTTTTATCCAATAAATACAATTGCAGGCTTGCACTTAACGGTATTTGGTTGGTGATTGAAGTTTGTAAAGTCGCCACATCAACCAGGGTCTGATTTATTGTAGACAGATTCAAAGTCACGGTGTCTGTGAGCAAGATATTCGAGGCACTCCCGTATAACGGAATTTCGATATGCATTTTTACCCTGAGTTGACTTGTGTCAGCCATGTAATTTGTGCCGCCTGTAAGCCCGGCGTTAATTCTCCCACTTACCTGATAGGCTAGTTGTGTAGGAGCAAAGTTGAGCACCTCAGGTACATTGGTGACAGTCACAGTAGTTGTCGCTGATGTTCCTAAAACTATTGGATAATTTGTTTGTACCGGATTTGAAGGCGTGATAGTAATAGGAATTGATCCGCTCGGCTTCTTGGCCAAGAGTGTTATAAAATTAACTTGTAGCGGAACCACATAATCATTGATTGCCGTCAAATTGATGATGGGCTGCTTGAAGCTAACCTGAGTTCCATTAATTAATGAATTGCCAAATGCACCCAGGTTTATAGTTTGAATAGGAGGTGTGACTGTCTGATCTCCAAAAAAACCTTTGATGTAAGTAAAGTCGAGGCCTGTAAGTGACAAATCGACTTTTACGTTTGTTCCTGAAGGAATTGTAACGGTATTCGAATTTTGTTTTATTACCAAGGTTAATTGCAAGGTGAACCGGTTTGCTACAACGCTTTTGAATGTATAACCGACCAGGGAAATAGCGCCCGTTCCACTGGCTTCTACATTAAAGAAGTTACCGTTTGAATCGAGAAATTCAGGAATAGACATCAAGACTGAATATTTGAAACCCGGATTTTGGGGCGCCAAACTCATGTCATAATTTAATACTCCACTTTTAAAACCGATTTCATTAAGCAACTCTGGCGAGATTGGAAGGCTTACAGGAGAGCTGGTTATAGTGGAGTTATAGTCCGACGGAACAGGAGGGAAGGTTCCAGAAGGTACTCCGAGAAAGTGGGTCGTAGTTACATCAGGAATCACCACAAGGTTGCGTATATCACGAGATTCCAATTCCTGATCATAAGAAAGATAAATCAGCCCGTCGGGGTAAACCTTTACATAAGTTGAATCTTGTTGTGAAAAAAGATCTGTAAGGCCAATGCTCCCCTGTAATAATGGCAAGGCTACCGTCGGCTGTGAAGAAAGGCCTTTGATGTTATAATCGTTGTTATTAATCGAACATCCTGTTATGACAAGCAGGCAAAGAAAGTAGGTAAAGGGTCTGGTCATTAAATTGTTCGTTTCGGAATAAATAATCTACTAGCATAAAAGGTAACTTATATTACGCCCCACTCTCATATCCTATGGTGAAAGTAGCATAATTTTATTTAAACAATTCAACTGAGAACCTAGGCTTTAGAGCCCAGGCTGTTGAAGTAATGAGGAGAGTAAAGTTAGGGGAGTTATTTACACCATTTTCCTAACTGAAAAAGACCTTGACAAAATGTCCACCTTCGACAATGATATCATGAAAATAATATTTCCATTTTGTAGCCCCGGTAGGAATCGAACCTACATCTTCAGAATCGGAATCTGAAATTCTATCCATTGAAATACGGAGCCAATTTGATTACTTCGATGCAAAAATAGAGAAAGGTCAACAGGGGAAAAAATTTATTTCGCCATCCAATCTATAAGCCATGAGCATCCAGTCACTTCATCAAGCGCTTCTTACCGAAATCAAGAAGAATTCAGGGCAAGCCACGCAACATACTTTTCAAGACAATTACCTTGGCAATAGCCACCCTCGCTATGCAATCAGCACGCCCAAACTGCGAAGTGTCGGCAAGGCGTGGATAAAAGCTAACGTTCTTTCGCCTAAAGAATTTCTTGGGTTGATAACGGCATTGATGAAAGCTCCGTCAGGTACAGAAAAAATGATGGCAGGCATTCTGCTTGATTATTCAGGCAAGGAACGGATGTCTTTCGATCCGAAAATTCTCAACCAATGGCTAAATAATCTGGAGGGCTGGGCCGAAATAGATACCGTTTGCTATGGCCACTTCAGCGCAGATCAGATTTTGGAAGATTGGTTGCGTTGGACAAAACTTTTATCACAATTGAACAAAAGCAAGAATATCAATAAGCGCAGAGCTTCTTTGGTTTTGCTATGCAAAGCGCTTACGCGATCAGACGACAAACGACTTGCAGCCTTGACATTTCAATTCATAGAAGAGCTCAAACATGAAAAAGAAATCCTCATTACAAAAGCTGTCTCGTGGACATTGCGTAGCATGGTGAAATTGCACCGCGCTGCACTGAAAAAGTATGTTGAAGAAAACAAAGCTACGCTACCGGCAATAGCCGTGCGTGAGACTCTGACAAAATTGAAAACAGGAAGGAAGACGGCGAAATAGCTCAAATCATCCTTTGTTCTTAAAATCACTTTTATTAATTGTAACTTGATGGGATGTACCTCGAAGTACCCGATTCACAAGAAAAGATAATCGTCTTTCGCGCATATCACATAGCCGTGGAGGCCAACTTGGCCAAAACTAAACTAGATGCATATGGCATTCCCTGTTTTCTTTCTGGGGAGAACTTCGGTAATCTTTACCCTATTAGCAACGATGTGTTCCCGGGAGTACGGCTTCACCTGTTTGAAGTAGACTCAGCGCAGGCCACCGAAATATTGAAAGATGAAACTGAAAGCTAATGATGATGAGCGTCTTCTTTAGCTCCTGGTGTCATCCCTTCTTGAACATTAATTACAAAATCTGCGGTGTGAACTTGCCCCTCGGTCTTAAATTGTAACCAGCCTCGAAAAATACCAGCCTTGCCAAATGTTGTATGTAAGTCGAGCCTGCCCTTGGCTACGTTTGGGTGAACATGCAAATAATTTTGGGTGTCTTCGCTAATCACAACTATGTGAGCCTTTGCTGATAAATAATCTTCAAGCTGATCGGCAGGAATTTCTTTTCCGCCCTTTTTTACAATTGCCGAAATATGAGACGTGCCCTCACTGAAAAAATTCCCGCTCTCAGTTACCAGAGAGACTTCATATCCGTCGGTTGTACTTGTTAATTTTTCAGTAGTATAATGTTGGTCTTTAAAAGGAGTTCCTGCTACATGCAACTCACTCCTGTCCAGTTGATGATCTGCACCGCTTGGTAAATAGTCGGCAAACAAGACGTAATCCCCGCCTTGATTGAAACGAGTTTCACTTTGAAATTTTCCTTTGGAATAGTTCTCATCTTTTGCCAAAACCTTAATGTGATAAGATCCATCGGCCTGAGGTTCGGGATGAATATGATCAAAGTAAGAAAGGTCTTTGCTAACTACTATCAAATGGATTTTCTTATCATGCTGAACGTCTAAAGAGACAGTTTCATTTTCGTGACCTTTAATAGAAGGGGTAAGTGAAAGTATTGCCGGCTTATTGGCTTCTATTTCTGGTATTGCTTTGAAGATCATGAAATATTCATTCACTTCTTTACTTTCGGCTACTAGTTCTAGTTTCATGCCACACTTAGGGCAAGTGTCTCCACTTTTACCTGTTACGTCCGGATGCATCGGACAAACATATTTGTCGGCTTCTGGGCCGGTAACTTCGATGGCTTGATCGTGTGTTTTTTTATGGTCGCAGGAAGAAATTAAAAATGCTGAACTTGTCAGAGCAATCAGTACTATAGACCTAAGTAGTTTCTTCATCAGTATGATATTTTTTGAATACGGCTTTTCGAAATTAACATTTCATTCACAGCCAAATATAGGATTTGATCGTTAATTGCTCATCATGAAAAAAATTACTTCTATTTTAAATTTGATATTGATGCTTGGGTCAATAGTTGGGTTTTCACAAACTCAGGATACTACACGCGGCAGCATTCCGTCGGTGGCAGATTTGGCTATTGGAAAAGTACGTTTCCGCATAGGTTATTATTCACCTTCCGTCCGCGGCCGGGTAATCTGGGGAGGATTAGTTCCTTATGATCAAGTTTGGGTAACAGGTGCTCATAGTGCCACAGCCATTGAGCTGAGCGTGCCAGTTGAAGTTAATGGCAAAGAAATAAAAGCAGGTAAGTACGCCTTGTTTACTATTCCCTCAAAAGATCGCTGGACGATTATTCTTAATAAAAACTTCGAACAACATCTGACCGATGATTATTCGGAGAAAGAGGATGTTGTCCGCCTTACTGTGCCGGTGACTGAATCGCCTCATCATGAACGGTTGCGATATTATTGGCGTCAGATTGACGAAACGAATGTTGAGATAATTATTGTTTGGGAGAAAATTAAAGTGTCCTTTCCACTTAAACTTTTGTCGGCCAAGCCAACGTATAAAATATCAAAATCAAAAATACTTGGCGCAATTGACAAGCCGATGAATATGCCAGGCATGAAGATGATGACGCATGCATTCTCGAAGAGTTTGCCAATGAACCGCAACGGCTCCGGCACTGGCTGGCTACCCGATGCCACACCAATGTACGCGTGGATGAAAAGTAAGAATTCGTGGAACTACATGTATCATGGCGCGTTGTTTGTCCGCCAGAATTGGCAAAACCTGAATAATAATTTTAATAGTGGGGGTAAGCAATTTGATGCGACAGGTTGGGCTATGGGTATGGCCCAAAAACAGGTGGGAGGAAACGGACTGTTGTTATTGCGTGGAATGTTTTCCATCGACCCCATAACCGAAGGAGGTAATGGCTATCCACTGTTGTTTCAAACCGGCGAATCGTATAATGGCAAGCCTTTGGTAAACCGACAGCACCCGCATGATTTATTTTCTGAACTAGCAGTAGCTTACACGCAAAGAATTAACAACGACATTGATGTATCGGTTTATGTTGGATATCCGGGAGAACCTGCACTCGGGCCAACGGCATTCATGCATCGTATTTCAGCTATCAACAATCCTGATGCGCCATTGGGTCATCACTGGCAAGATGCAACCCATATTACTTTTGGTGTGGCAACGTTTGGTATTCGCTACAAGAAATTCAAAATAGAGACATCCTCATTTACCGGCCAGGAGCCAGATGAAAACCGCTATAATTTTGATAAGCCGCGATTTGACAGTTACAGCTATAGACTTTCTTACGCCCCCTCCCAAAATTTTGTACTGCAAGCATCACATGCGTTCATTAAGAATCCCGAGGCTTTGGTACCAGCACAAAATGTTAATCGATCAACTGCCTCCGTTATTTATTCGAAAAAAAGGACGGGAAATAACTTATTAACAGCCGCATTGGTCTGGGGATATAACAATGAAGGAGCAAACCATCAGGAGCAATCTATCCTTGCTGAAGGTAATTACCAGTTAAAAACAACAACAGTGTACAGCCGGTATGAATGGGTGAATAAATCTACCGAAGAATTAAAACTGACTTCGCTGGGAGATCAAATCTTAGCCATTCAATCTTTCACTGTGGGTGTCAATCGAAGTATATCTTCTTGGCTCAAAACTAATATCGCAAT
>JABDGP010000011.1:0-20296 GCA_013285945.1 Bacteroidota bacterium
TTTCGGTGGTTCTGAAACGAGAAAGTTTATCATATAAATCTTCAGGTGTGAATGGTTTAGGAATACAATCATTCATGCCGTTAGCCAGGCATTGCTCTACCGCCGCCCGGGTGGCGTTGGCTGTGAGCGCGATGATTGGCAAATTCTTTTTGGGTGAATCGAGTGCCCGAATTGCCTTGGTTGCTTCAAAGCCATCCATTACAGGCATCTGCACATCCATCAATACGATATCATAATCTTCATTCTTTATCTTTTCTACAGCAACGTAACCATTTTCGGCCGAGTCGATTTTACAGTCCCAAATTTTTAGAATACTACTGGCATAAAGCCTATTGATGTCATTGTCTTCTACTAACAAAACTGACAAGTCTCGTAGTGTTTTTTTGCGCAGCGGCAGACCTTTGGTAAGATGGCCTCTGATATTATCACGGCTTCCCAATTCATAAGGAATACTAAAACTAAATGTTGACCCCACACCTTCCTCACTCTTTACGCTGATGGAACCTTGTTGAAGCTCTACCAATTGTTTTACAATGGTCAGACCTAAACCAGTGCCGCCATATTTTCTTGTTACACTGGCATCCGCCTGGCTAAAGCTCTCAAAAATGGTTTTCAGTTTGTCTTTGGGTATGCCAATGCCGGTGTCACGTACTTCGAAAGACAATACATATTTTTTTGTTTCTTTTTTCTTCACCCGACAGTCGACCGAAATTGACCCGTGATGTGTAAACTTGATGGCGTTATTGATCAGGTTGATCAAGATTTGGTTTAGTCGCACTGGGTCACCGATGTAGATCAGGTTGGCGTCTTCGTGCAGGTGAAAATGCAAATCAATTTTCTTTTCGGAAGCCTGAAATGAAAATGTGCTGATCAGCGAATGGAGCAGGTCATTCAGATTGAACCCTATCTGCTCTAATTTTAGCTTGCCGGATTCAATCGAAGCGAGGTCAAGAATATCGTTGATAATTACTTTTAAATTATCTGCTGCGCTTTGAATAGCCTGCAAATAGGTAGCTTGCTCGTTGATACTTGGGCTTTGGCTCAGTAGTGATGCCATGCCTGCAATACCATTCAAAGGTGTGCGTATTTCATGGCTGATATTAGCCAAAAACAATTCCTTTGCTTTTTGTGCGCGCAACAACTCTTCTGCATCTTTTTTGCGCTGGGCAATGTCACGACAGTCGAGTATGAGACCTTTTATTTTTTCAGTAGGAAAGAGATTGATGGAATTAAATTCCAAATACTTATAGGATTGGTCTTTACACAAAAACTGAAACTCTACCGACTCATTGAATTTCTTTTTCGTGCTCAACTGATATGCTTTCTTGAATGTGGCAAGACTGGAAGGCAAAATGAAATCGAAGAAGTTCTTACCGACCAGACTTTTGCCGCCATAGCCAAGTGTTTCTTTTACAGAAGGATTGTGATAAAGAATTTCCCCTGTATAATCGACGATAAAAATAATGTCAGATCCGTCTTCAACAACGGCCTTGAAGAAACCTCCGCGTTTCACGTAAGTCTTAAGTGCTTTCATTTTAAATGCCGGCTTGATCCATTTCTTTTAAATAGCGATAAATTGATGATTTGCCGATGTCAAGCCTCCGCGCCACATCAAGTACGTTATCATCGTATTTGGTTAAGTAATTCCTTATAATGTGGTAGGTATATTCTTGCAAAGTCATTTCGCGAAGCAACAATGCTTCATTTCCAGCCACACTGTGAAAATTAATATCCTGATCGCGGACTTCATTGCCTTCTGCCATTACTGCGGCTAATTCAATTACAGACTTCAGCTCGCGCACATTTCCTGGGAAGGGGTACTTTAATAATTTATTTTGAGCATCTGCTGTGATTTTGAATTTGGGCATCTGGTTTTCTTTGCTGAACTGGTCAAGAAAATGGCGTGACAATAAGATAATGTCCTGGTCACGTTCTCGAAGAGCTGGCAGCTGGATAGGTAACCCCAGCAGCCTATAATATAAGTCTTCCCTGAATTTGCCCGCCTTAGTTTCTTCGGCCAAATTTCGATGGGTGGCAACGATCACACGTACATCGAGTTTGATTGTTTGATTGCTGCCTATTCGCGTGATTTCTTTCTCTTGCAGTACGCGTAATAATTTTGATTGAAGACTGAGATCCATTTCACCGATTTCGTCTAAGAAAATTGTACCTCCTTCGGCTTCCTCAAATTTTCCTATCCGCCGGTTGGCGGCGCTTGTGAATGCCCCCTTTTCGTGCCCGAATAATTCACTCTCGATCAAGTCATGAGGAATGGCAGCGATGTTGACAGCGATGAAAGGTTTATTTTTTCTTTTCGAATTATAGTGAACAGCTTTGGCTACTAATTCTTTTCCTGTACCTGTTTCGCCTGTGACTGAAACAGTAATCTGAGTTTTTACTGCCTTCTCCAATAAAGCGAAGACTTTTTTGATGGCAGGGCTGTTGCCGATAATACTTTTTTCGAATTCGTACTTGGCAGAAATCTCTTCTTTGAGCCGTCCGATTTCCCGAATTAAAGATGACTTGTTACGAGCATTTTTGATGCCATTTAGAATCCTGTCTTTAGCCTCTTCGTCTTTGGTAATGTAATCGAAGGCGCCCAATTTGAGAAGCTCTACCGCAGTACCTATTTTTTCTTGTGCCGAGATTACAATTACGCTGATGTCGGGATCAAATTCACGGATAGCCTTTAGAACTTTCTCTCCTGCCATATCTGGAAGAGAATAATCAAGTGTAATTACAGCAGGTTTCTTGTGAAGCTGACTTATGCAATCTTTGCCTGTGGTAAAAAATTCAGTTTCAAAGTCTGGGTCTAGCCCAAGTACGTACTGTAAAAACTTGGTATACGTGGGATCATCCTCCACTACAAATATTTTTATTGGCTCTTTTTCGTACATGTGTGCTAATGGTGTATTAAGTGCAAAGATATTTAATCAGTAAAGTTTTAAAATTTACAGTAAATAAATCACTTTTACACACTATAATTTTATAGACAATGATACCGCAGTTGAGCCGCCTTTCACCTCAGGAGCAGGAGTTCGTGTACAAAGCACCTGTTCTTGTGTGTATCCTCATTGCCGGTGCTGATGGCGATATAGACCGCAACGAAATAGAGGAGGCTATAACTCAGGCGACAAAAAAGCAGAAGAATGCGAGCGCAGAAATGATTGAATTGTATCGTGAAATCGGCGAGGACTTTGAAGATAAACTCAAGATTGTTTTGCAAGGCTATCCGGTTGAGGTTTCGCAGCGAAACCCGTTGATAGTGGAAGAGCTATCTGCATTGAATCTAATATTTGCTAAAATAGGACACGATTTTGCTCTGCAATATTACATCAGTATTTGCGACCTGGCAATGAAAGTTGCCAAATCCTCCGGTGGGTTGCTTGGAATGAAATCGATCGGAGCGGCAGAGGCCAAATATGTAAAATTGCCCATGATTAAAGATCCTTCGGCCGCTTAATGGCATCACACGAAAATCAAATCTTTGGAAGTTCGGTAGTGCCCTTCCGTTTGGTGTTTATCATGTGGCTGAGTTTTAGCATAGAGTATTTTTATCATATCGATTTAGGCTTTTTAGGAATATTGCCGCGCACGCTTCGGGGCCTGCCGGGCATTTTCTTTGCGCCGATGATACATGGCAACTTTGCGCATTTGGTGTCCAACACATTTCCACTGCTTTTCCTCGGAACGCTTCTTTATTTTTTTTATGACCGTATTGGTGGGATAGTTTTTTTCGGTGTTATTTCGTTACCAATATTCTAGTATGGCTATTCAGCCCCCGACCGTCATATCATATTGGTGCCAGCGGATTGATCTATGGACTTGGAGCCTTCTTGATTTTGTATGGCATACTTCGGCAGGATTTTTTATCTCTTACAATTTCGATCATCATCCTTCTTCTTTATGGAAGCGCTTTTTTGTATGGAGTGTTTCCCACCGATCCTCGCATTTCCTGGGAAGCTCATTTGTTTGGTGCCTTGACTGGTGCGGTAACAGCATTTAACTTGGCAGGCAAAAAGAAGATTCGCTGATGGACAGTTCTGCAAAAAAGATTTTAGACAAACTGAAGTCGGGCAAATATGACCCTGTCTATTTATTACAGGGTGAAGAGACGTATTATATTGATTTGATCTCTCAATATATCGAAGAACATGCACTGACTGAGTCTGAGAAGAGTTTTAATCAGGTGGTGGTCTACGGCAAAGACGCAACCATGGCTACTATCCTTACCCATGCAAGGCGTTTCCCAATGATGGCTGAGCGCCAGGTAGTAATAGTTAGAGAAGCACAGGATATCCAGGATCTTAATAAAGAAACCGGCTCAAAATTATTGCTTGATTATTTAGCCAAACCTTCGCCCACCACTGTACTCGTATTGTGCCACAAAAATAAGACGTTAGATAAACGCCGGGAACTAGGCAAGAAGGCTGAACAGTTGGCAACGTCTGCCACTTTCAAAAAACCATACGACAACCAGTTGGTTGATTTTGTTTTGGAGTGCGTCAAAGAAAAAAAATATTCTATTGAAGAAGATGCCGCGCGTATTTTGGCTGAATATGTCGGGAATGATCTGAACCGGCTTGCCAATGAAGTAGATAAGGTATTGATCAGCCACGACCAAAAGGCGACAATCACCTTAGCGGAAGTGATGGCTAAAGTGGGTATCAGCAGGGAGTATAATATTTTTGAATTGCAAAAAGCATTGATCAATAAAGATTGGCAACAGGCTGCAAAAATTTCGAACTACTTTGAAGCGAATCCGAAGAAAAACCCTGGCATCCCGATGGTTGCTTTTTTGTACTCATTCTTTAGTAAGGTGCTGGCGGCTCATACCGTAGCCGACAGGTCATCGCAAGGGTTGACGGCTGCATTGAAGATCAGTCCGTATGCGGCCAAAGATTATGTGGCGGCACTGCAGCGTTATCCTCAAACCAAGGCGCTTGAAAATATCTCTTTGTTGCGCCAAGCCGATCTAAAACTTAAGGGCGTTAATTCGGGCTCTGAAAGCGAAGGTCAGATTTTGAAGGAGTTGGTCTTTCGGCTGCTCGCGTGATTTTTTGAAGCAGCCTCGTTTCGCCGTAATTTTTTTAGTAGCTTTGAGTCCATGCTGTTCATGCTTCATTGAAATTTTTTTGCATGGATTTATTTTTTAAACTGAAAGTTGCAATAAAATCATCGTTTCGGGGTTTTAGGGGAAAGCTTTGGATGAAAATTTTTTCAGTCTTCATTCTATTTCTTTCCAGCCAGGTTGTAGCACAAGACGTGCTTATGCAGCAAAAGACTGCCCGCTTGTATAAAACGGGAACTGAATTGATGGAGCAAAATCAATTTGCTGCCGCCCAGGAAAACTTCAGGCAATATCTCCGTCTCCAACCTCAAGATGGCGCCCAAAAACAAGATGCAGAATACTCATTGGCAATTTGCGCACTGAACTTATATCATAGTGATGCCGAGAAACAGCTTCAGGATTTTATCGACAATCATCCGTATAGCTCAAAGGCTTCTGTTGCCTACAGTGATTTGGCCAGTTTCTTTTATACCGAAAAAAATTATAAAAAAGCGGCCAGCTATTTTGCAAAGTCCGATTTTAGTGCGCTATCAGCTTCACAGCAAAATACAGCTCATTTTCGCTGGGGCTATAGCTTGTTTAGTCAGAAAATTTTAAAGGATGCACTTGATCAATTCAATTACATCAAAGCTCAGGGCGGGCAATATGGCCCTGCAGCCAGCTATTATGCAGGCTTTGCCGAGTACAGTCTTGCAGATTATTCGAATGCAATCACTGATTTGAAGAGGGAGGAACAAACCGAAGCTTATGCAGGCATTGTTCCTTATTTGATCGCCAATGTTTATTATAAACAAAAAGATTACAATGCCTTGATTGCGTATGCTCAAGCCGTGAGTTCGCGTGCCGATTTAGCAAATGGTGATGAGATAGCTCTGCTAACAGCGGAAGCCAACTACAAGAAAGGCGATTACAAAAACGCGCTTGCAGGTTACGATAAGTACCTATCGGGAAAAGAAGAGACTGCAGATAAGAAGATTTTATTACGCGCGGGGTATTCGGCTTTTGTATTAAATCAGGATGTTAAAGCATTGAACTATCTGAAGAGTTCTTTCGCCGACACTGATTCAGTGGGATTTTATTCTTCTTACTATCTCGGGCAGATTTATCTGAAGAACAATCAAAAACCGATGGCCCTTACTGCATTTGGAATAGCGCGACAGTTTAAGCCGGATCCAAAATTAGTAGAAGAGTCTTCTTTCCAGTTTGCAAAGATTTCATACGACTTGGGTCGCGCTGATCAAGCTATTGGAGAATTCGAAAAAATATTAAAAGCATTTCCCAACAGTACTCACACCATTGAAATAAAGGAGCTGCTTTCGCAAGCCTACGTGAACGCCAATAATTTCAACAAGGCTATCGATTATATCGAATCATTGCCAAGCCGTAGTCCCGGAGTAGAGCGTGCCTACCAAAAAGCTACAATGCTTAAAGGAATGGAATTATTTAACCAGGAAGCTTATGCACAGGCTGTTCAGTATTTTGAAAAATCGCTACAGCATCCAGGTGATAAAGACTATCTCGCTGAGGCAAGTTTTTGGAACGGTGAAGCTTATTCAATTGGAAAGAAATATGAACTGGCTGCAACCAATTATCTGCGTGTGGTCGAAGAAGAAAATGGTAATTCAGGGTTGCGATTGAGAGCACGATATGGCTTGGGGTATGCTTATTTCAATTTGCAACAGTACGACCGCGCCTTGTTTAGTTTCAAGGAGTTTGTTTTAAAATCACCAGCCGGTCAGACCAATCTTGCGGATGGTGCTTTACGTTTGGCGGACTGTTATTACGTTTCCAAATCCTATACTGAAGCACTGACGTATTACAAAAAAGCTATCAATCTCAATTCTGTCGACAATGACTACGCTCACTTTCAGGCCGGAAATATTCTTGGCATTTTGAGGAGATATGCCGAGGCAAAAACTGAATTAAGTTTGGTAATCAGGAATTATTCAGGCTCTCGGTTTGCCGATGAGGCACGCTTTCAGTTAGCGCAGTTGGAATTTGAGCAGGGCCATTATGAAGATGCCAAAGAAGGATACGCAAGCCTGATTGCTTCTAACCCGACGTCATCGTTCACACCTTTTGCATATGTGCGCCGTGCAGCCTCCTATTACAATTTGAAGGATTATAATAAGACTGCGCAGGATTATATTACTGTGATTGAAAATTACCCAAATCATCCGGCAGCCAAAGATGTGTTGCTGTCATTGCAGGAGGCTCTCAATCTGGCAGGGCGCTCTGGCGAGTTTGATAAGTACCTGGCAATGTATAAAAATGTAAACCCCGACGCGAAAGGAATTGAAGCCGTGGAATTTGAAGCAGCCAAAAATCTTTATTTCGATCAGAAGTATGCCAATGCTATTAAGAACTTTGACAATTACATCATTGCCTATCCACAAAGCAGCCGATTATCAGAAGCCAAGTATTATCAGGCGGAAGCCAATTACCGTTTGAAAGATTTTTCAAAAGCATTGACACTTTACTATGAGATAAATCCTGACAAAACCTTTTCAATGGCCGGCAAAGTTACGGGTCGCATTGCCGAGCTTGAGTTTAAACAGACGCACTTCGATAAAGCTGTACCTTTTTTTCAGACACTTGCGAGAGAGGCTGCCAACAAGAAAGAACAGTACAATGCATGGAATGGCCTGATGGAATCTTATTATTCCCTGGCGCAATATGACTCTACTGAAAAATACGCGAAAATAATTCTTGAGAAAGGAAGTGTGAATGCGGGAGCGCAAAACAAAGCTTCACTTTTTCTTGGAAAGGCAGCTATAGGTAAAAAAGATTACGAAACTGCCAAAGACGAGTTGCTGGGTACCATCAACGCAGCCCAGGATGAATACGGTGCTGAGGCGAAATACCGGTTGGCAGAAATTTTTTATATCACCAAGGATTACAAGCAATGTTATGCAACGCTAATTGGATTGCACACCGATTTTGCATCATATACGGATTGGGTAGGGAAGTCCTATTTGCTACTCGCAGATGATTGCCTGGCGATGAACGATTCGTACCAAGCCAAAGCCACCCTACAATCACTCATCGATAATTTTCCATTAGAAGAAGTGAAAAAACAGGCGGCAGAAAAACTTAAGAAAATTGATGCTGATGAGTTGAAGAAGCAGCAGCCCGCAAAGACAGACTCGACCTCTAACGATAAAAACTGATGAACAGCAGGAATAGATATCGGTCAATAGACATCAGTGATCAGCCTCAATCTTTGACTCTTGTGATTCTCATTTTTATTTTTTGCTTTGCCTTTTCCATCTCTACAGTTTGTGCCCAAGATGAAAAGGAAAAATGGGGCGAAGGGGAAATCCAAAGAGTAGAGATTGAAATAGTAAAAGACCGGCAGATATCATTGCCACAGGCAAATCGTAATTTTGAAAAAGTACCACCTCGCCCGGTTGAACCGATCAAGCCGGAGATAACATATCAATTTAAAAATTTATCCTTCAATGCTGGTGATTACAACCCTGCTATTCGGCCATTGCGGTTAAAAGCTGAGTCGATCTCAAAAATTTACGGCAATTATGTGAGTGCTGGATTTGGCAATTATAGCTCACCATACGCGGAAGCATACATCACCAACAAGAGGAATAAGACTAAATATTATGGAGTGAAGTTTTATCATCGCAGCTTTTTGAATGGCCCCGTGGATGGTAGTAACTCCGCGGGTGGAAATACAGAATTCAGGTTGTTTGGTAAGACGATGAGCAACAACGTGGCGCTGGGTGGTTTTGTCAATGCGGAAAATACAGTAGCTCATTTCTATGGCTACCAACCCGGTCAGGTAGTCGATGCTAGCTCTATCCGGCAGAGCTACACCATCGTAAGCCTGGGTGGCGAGTTGGAGAACTCCAAGCAATCTGATTATAAATATAATTTCAAGGCTGGTTACAGTAATCTTACCGATCATTACTCCGCAAGTGAAGGTGAAATGAATCTGAATTTCTCCAGTCAGTATAAGATTAATGCCAAGAAACGAATCATCGTCAATTCCGATTATTATCTGATCAACAGAAAAGATGCACTTGTACCTGCAAAGGCCCGCATGATATTTAAACTGAAGCCAGCCTATCAGTTTATGCCAATGGATAATCTGACGTTGACGCTGGGCGCGAATGTTGCTGTTGAAAATGATACCATCGGAAAGCAGAATGGACTACATGCGTATCCCAATCTTGCGGCTAATTATGCTTTGTCTCCTTCGGTGGAGGCTTATGCAGGTCTTACCGGCGATATCGACAAGGTATCATTACATTCGCTTTCGCGCGAAAACGTATGGATTAATTCCAACATTAATATCTTCAATACCAATCGCGCCTTAGAGTTTTTGGCCGGCCTTAGAGGAAAAGTGAGTGGTAAGGTTTCGTTTGGGGCAGGCTTGTCTCTGGCCTCTTTAAAAAATCTGTACTATTATCAAACGGATGTAGGTGCTATCAATCGGTCTAAATTCAATGTCTTCTATGACAATGGCACTACTCAGCGCACCAATTTTTTTGGTGAGTTGAGCTATTCTACGGAATCATTTAAACTGGTTGCCCGCGGTGATTATTTCGCCTATTCGTCAACGATAGCCAATCAGATTGGCAGCCAATATGCGATTAGTGGAAACCCCTTTGGTAATGGCGCATTGCAACGACCCACGTACAGGCTCACAGTAAATTCTCAGTATAATATTTATGACAAATTGTTCTTAGGTATTGATTTTATTGCACAAGGCGGGATCAAAGCGCTGGATTTAGAACAGAAAAACCTGGTAACATTAAATGCAGCAGCTGATTTGAATTTGAAGGCGAACTATTTTTTGTCAAAGCAATTTTCGGTGTTCCTCAACTTCAATAATATACTTTCGAGCAACTATCAGCTGTATTTGAACTACCCCGTGCGGGGCTTCCAGGTGATGGGCGGGGCAAGCTGGAGCTTTTGAAATTGATTAATATTCAGGGAAATTCCTTTATTTTTGTATAACATACAGTTAACCCTAACGATATGGCAAACACTACTGATGACTCCAATAAGAACACTAATGATGAGGATAACTTCGGCTTACCCGATATTGAGTATAAACCACTCGACCAATTAGATCCGGCCAAGCCTGCAGAGGACGAGCCTGCCAAAGGGGAAGAGACGTCTCGGGTTCATACTTTCTCAAAAGAAAGCATAGCGCAGGAGACACCTGTCTATGAAGAAGACGAAGATGATGGCGGATCCAAGTCAGGTATGGTAATAACTGTGCTTATAGGGTTGGTTGTGGTTGTAGCCGCATTTCTGATTTATAAATTCGTGTACCTGCCAAAAGAGAAAGCCAAGCAGGAGCTATTAGCCAAAGAAAAAGCAGATGCAGCGAAAAAAGCCGAAGATGAGCGTCTTGCCAAATTAGCCGAAGAAGAAAGATTAAAACGCGAAGCAGCTGCTAATGCCAAGCCTGCAATAGGTACAATTGAAACACTTACAGCCCGCACTGGTCATTACTACGTTATTGTGACCAGCGATATTGATGGCGACTTGGTAATGGATTATGCCAAGAAATTAAGCGCTAAGGGAACTGGAAGCAAAATCATTCCTCCTTTTGGTAAATGGAAATTTTACCGACTTGGTATTGGAGACTATGATTCATTTGCTAGCGCACAATCCAGTGCAGACGCTTCAAAAGCGGATTATGGAAACGCACTCTGGGTAATGAAATATTAAATACCCAAAACGGGGAATTGAATGGAAGGGCAGGAGAAAAAAAATAAACGGATTGCATTTCTGGTATCAGCCGGCCTTCATTCATGCCTTTTTTTAGCATTCTTTTTCTTAGTCTCTTGGCGTGCGCCATATCCACCAGCACCTGAATATGGTGTTGAATTAAATTTTGGTCTCGATACCCAAGGTGGTGGTGACATACAGCCAGATAAGCCTGTAGGCAACTCAGCCACGGATGATAAGACGGTGGAGCTTAAGACTGAAGAACAAACTCCCAGCGAAGAACCCGATAAGGAAGCCGCCCAAAAAGCAACTGCCACCGAGGATAAAAAAGAAGCTGCAGTGCTTTCTGATGAAGACAGCCCGGTGACAGTGAAGACAGAAAAAAAGAAAGACGAAGATAAACCTAAAGAAAAAGTAGAGGTTAAGAAAGACAGTAAGAATACTGAAGAGATAAAGCCTACTGTAAAAAAAGAGGCAACATATACGGGTAACCCTGGCATCAAAAAAGGCGAAAGTGGTCAAAGTCAGGGTGACGACCCAGGTAAGGTTGGTGACAAGGGAAGCCCTCAGGGAAAGCTTGATGCTAAAGCTTTGTATGGTAAACCCGGAGGCGGAGGTGGCGGCGATGGCTTTGGATTGGCAATGTCAGGATGGGCATGGGCAAATCAGCCAAAAACTCCCGATCTGCCGGATAATGAAGACGGCAGGATTGTTTTTGAAATTGAATGCGACGAAACCGGCGAGATTGTTGGTATAACCACTTTGGAACGCGGCCTTAGCCCGCGAGCCGAACAGTTATTGAAAAATGAAATCAGAAAGAACTCCTTGATCCGTACATCCAACGGAAAAGTGCCCGAGAAATCGAAAGGGCAAGTAGTTTTTGTTTTAAAGACGAAATAAGCAATTTGCTTTGAATATCAACACGTGTCTAGTCGGCTGATCTGCGTTTGTGTCTCGTTCCTTTTATTTTTTTGCGCCAGCAATATCGCCGACGCGCAGATTAATCTCGAAAAAAAGGATTCTATAACAAGGCGGGGCAAAAAGCGAAAGCTCTTTGCTTTTCCTGCTATGATCTATTCTCCCGAAACTACGCTGGCCTTTGGAGGAGCAGGAAATTATTATTTTAAATTGGGCAGAGATACGACTGTGCGTACTTCCTTCGTGCAGGCATTGGCATTGTACACCTTGAGAAAACAGGCTGTCTTCGGGATGGAGAGCACGATCTTCTTTCATAATGAAAGATATATTTTGAAGACCAAAGCTTCAGCCAGCTATTTCCCCGATCGATTCTGGGGCTTGGGAAATAATTCTCAGGATGCCGCTATGGAGCATTATACCGTCGGGCAGTTTTATCTGTTTCCTCAGCTTCTTCGAAAGACATATAAAAACCTTTTTTTGGGTGCAGCCTACGAAATACAAAATGTATTCTCATTCGACTATGGTGCAGGCAAGCCGGCGGGCACCAGTATTTTTGATCAGCAAAATGTGCCGGGACGAAATGGAAGTTTCGTCTCAGGACTTGGCTTTGTGGCGCTTTGGGATGGAAGGAACAATGCATTTAGTCCGAACAAAGGATTTTACTTTTCTTATTATGTGAATAATTTTTCAGCTTTTTTAGGTAGTAAGTTTAATTATGTAACTCAAGCGGTTGACATTCGGAAGTACTTTACGATTGCTCATACCCAGGTACTTGCCTTTCAATTTGTTTTAAATACAAATACCGGAACGGTTCCACTGCGCAGTATGGCCAACATTGGCAGTAACTCGATTATGCGCGGCTATTATGAGGGACGTTATACTGACAATAATTTAATTGGAGCCCAGGTGGAACATCGGTTTCCAATAATCGGGCGCTTTGGGATGGTTGTGTTTGCCGCTGCAGGACGCGTGGGAAATCAACCCAGCGATCTCTTTACCTTTCAGGGTTTAAAGCCATCCCTGGGAACCGGCTTACGATATGCAATTGATAAAAAAGAGAAATTGAATTTTAGACTCGACTTTGGCTTTGGCCAGCAGTCCAACGGATCTTATTTTAATATCACCGAGGCCTTTTAGGGTTTTGTCTTGTAAAGTCCGGCTGCAATATTCTCGATAATGGTTTTCGGTAACAGATAAGTGAATTGAACCGATAACCAGTTCACTAAGCCGGGAATGACTTCTGCTTTTCCTTTAAACATTCCATTGACGGCTATCCTGGCGACATCTTCCGCTTTCATACTGAATTTTTCGGCACGTTCTTTTAATGAATTCATGCCGGCGCGATCTATGAAGTTGGTGGATGTTGCTCCGGGACTTAGGCATGTAACAGAAACAGGTGACCCGCTCATTTCCTTGCGAAGACCTCGGGTAAAAAGTACTACGAAGGCTTTCGATGCCGCATAGGTTGCCAACGTTGGAACGGCTTGGTAAGCAGCCGTGCTGGCTACGTTCAAAATATACGACTTATTGTGTTTTTTTAGCTCCGGCAACATGACGTGGCACAACTCGGCGAGAGAAAACATGTTTAACTGCATCATGTTACTTAATGTGCTCCATTCAGATTTCTCAATACTCCCCCAAGTTCCATACCCTGCATTGTTAACAAGGATATTTACTGGATAAGAATTTTGAATGATCCACGCAGACACCTTTTGCGCACTGCCAGGCAGTGAGAGATCGAGGCTCAATACTTCAACTCTGATCTTATATTTTTCCTCAAACTCGCTTTTGGTTTCCAGAAGTTTTTGCTCGGATCGCGCAATCAGCAGGAGATCGATCTTTCTTTGAGCCAGTTCGCGCGCAATACACAAACCAATGCCGCCACTGGCGCCTGTAACAAGAGCGAAAGCCATGATTAGTTATTTATTGGTAATAGCGATAAGGCGCTGATACAGCAAGGGTTTGCTATTCTCTGAGCGAGGAACATATTTCCCGGAAACGATAGGTACATACATAACTCGTCTGCGACTTTTTTCTCCCACAAATGGTGAGCGGGCAACACGATGCCACAAGCGGCCATCATGTACGGTAAGGTCTCCAGCCTCCACATTTAGGCCAACTTCTTTCTTGTCGGGTTTGTGACTGATGAAATATATTTTTTTGAACAGCATCGTTCTGATTCCCTTGTTATGTGTACCCGGAATTAAGCGTAGGCCGCCGTTATCGGTTGTAGAATTATCCAGGTGGATACCTACGTTGAGCATAGGCATAATTTTCTGGCCTTGAAAAATATCGCGCAAAGCATCTGTGTGCCAGCCTAACTGACTGAAGTTACTTTCGTCTGTATTGATGTAGTGGTTAAAAACGAGACCGTCTTTTTCGCTTTCGCCGATACGGCAATCTGCCGCGCCAATCAATTCAAATAATCCCTTCAAACGCGAATCTTTAAGTACGTTAGCAAAAATCTCGCTGTGCTGATTGAGGAATGCAAATCGCTGAACTATTTTTTTTCCGTCTACGTCAGTGCCATATTTTATTGGCACCCCGTTGATCATCTTATAATCTTTACTTACCCATTCATTCTGAATAGCCTCCGCTTCTCTCAGAAGCTCATTTACTTTTTCTTTGGGAATGAAATTTTTGAAGTGGATAAATCCATTTTTATCAAAGAATTTTTTCTGTTCTTCAGTTAATTTTTCCTCCAATTGAAAAACCGGGTAATTATTGTGAAATCGATCCTTTCCATTAACGTGACCATTTCCGTTATGATGTCCATTGCTGGGGGAATGGTTTTTACCGTTGACTTCACCTTTAAAGTTCTTAGTTGCTGCTCCGTTCAAATCCATGTCTTTTCCCAAAATAGGTTAATAGAAAGTTATCGCTAAGTTAATACAATTTTAATTAAACCGTTATACGTAGGCTAAATTAACTATGTTCTCCCAAAGACTGGTGTTAAACAGGGTTTCTTTTCTTACTCATTCACTAAATCTACCAAATTGATAGTTTACTACTCGGGAGCAGAAAAAATAAATTTTGAATTGAACCATTTAAAGAGCCGATACACGGCAATGACAATCAATGGTGCCGCTGCCATGTCGAGCGTGTAATGTACGCGTTGCCACGCCAGAAATAAGGATGCTACAAGTGCGGAGATAAGTGTTAACCATTGTAAGGATTTTCTTTTCTCGATCATGTATAACAGAAAGAGAGTCGAAATGTGGCCTGAGAAAAAGAGGTCTTTTACATAGACTTCCTTGCCGTAAGCAAATACGGTGAGAAATGGGTCGCTGAGCGGAATAGTGCCTTCAGGAGCTTCGAGCGTAAACAGGTATAGGCTAACCATGCGCATAAAGTTGACTACTACATATACCTGCAAACCAAGTAAAATTACCTTTGGGTCTTTGATATTCGACACTAATGACAACACTGTACAGACGTAAATCAGGACAAAAATTTCAATTGACCAGTTTGTGGGGGTAAAGAAATTCAATATCGGATCGCTTAACTGCACCCCTGGTTTTGGCAAAAGGATATTGTTAAAAAAATAAGGAAGCGAGATGGCGAATGCCGCTAGTCCCAGCAGGGCAATAATTAAGTGAATTCGGAAGCGATTATTTTTGAAAGCTTCCCTCCAGTCAGCCCACATGTCAATCGGCGATTTCGATCAAGAAATAATTTTTCTTCCCCTTCTGAGCCAGCAGATATCTTTGCAAAAGTAGATCATACTTTGGCTTTTGAGTTGCGTCTTCTACTTTCTGCTTATTCATACTCACACCACCGGCAATAATCATTTTTCGCGCTTCACCTTTAGATGAGAATATTTTGCTATGGGTTGCTTCCGAAAGCAGATCTGTAATCGTTGCGCAGGCTTCGTAGCTGGACTTTGTAATGGTGATTTGCGGAACACCTTCGAATACGGCCATGAATGTTTGCGTGTCAAGACCTAACAAATCTTCGGTTACAGAATTCCCAAACAAAATTGAAGAAGCTTTTAGTGCACTTTCCACATCTGCCTTTGAATGTACTCGTTCTGTTATGTCTTTAGCCAATTCGCTTTGAAGTTTGCGCAAATGAGGCGCCTGCTGGTGCTCTACAATCAGCGAGTCAATTTCACTTTTGCTTTTCTGGGTAAAGATCTTTATGAAATTTGCAGCGTCTTCATCGGAGGCGTTCAGCCAATATTGATAAAACGCATAAGGTGAGGTCTTCTGCGAATCCAGCCAAACATTCCCTTGTTCGGTTTTCCCAAATTTGGTACCGTCTGCTTTTTTGATCAACGGAGTAGTCAACGCGAATGCTTCGCCTCCGTCTTTTCTGCGGATGAGTTCAGTGCCAGTCACGATGTTTCCCCACTGGTCAGAGCCGCCCATCTGCAGCTTGCAATTTTTATTTTTGTAGAGCCAGTAAAAGTCATAACCCTGAACCAACTGATAACTAAATTCAGTGAATGAAAGACCTGTTTCCAATCTCTTTTGCACGGAATCCTTTGCCATCATATAGTTCACCGAAAGATGTTTGCCTACGTCACGGATAAATTCAAGAAAACCAAGACCCTTGAACCAGTCATAGTTATTCACCATTTCTGCGCTGTTGGCAGAAGGAGAGAAGTCAATGAATTTTTCCAGTTGTTTTTTTACACATGACTCGTTGTGCCTAAGTGTTTCCTCCGACAGAAGATTACGCTCGGCCGACTTGCCTGATGGATCGCCCACCATTCCGGTTGCTCCACCTACAAGTGCCAAGGGCTTATGACCAGCGGACTGAAAATGAACCAGTGACATTATTTGAACAAGGTTGCCGATGTGCAACGAATCGGCTGTAGGGTCAAACCCGATGTACCCGGCTGTCTTTTCCCTCAATAGTTGCTCTTCAGTTCCTGGCATGATATCGTGCAACATGCCACGCCAGCGCAGTTCTTCAATAAAATTTACTTTCATGATCTAAATAAAGGCGCAAATATAAAGGGAGCGGAGAGATTTTCAGTAATTGTTACCTTCGCATTCCTTTTTGAAAGGGTAACTACCTTTCTTATGAATAAAAAAATTGAAGTCAGTTTACAGCCCGAAGAAGCCTTTGACGAAGCTCTATTTAAGTCCAGGCTTTACTCAAAACTGAACCTTAATCCCGAGGAGGTCTTTGTCCGCCCCATCCGCAGGTCAATCGACGCTCGCGGGAGAAATGTTTTAGTGAAGGTGCAGGTGGAACTGACACCTGTTGGTGAGCAAAAAATATCTTTCTACAATAATAACTATGTCGACGTTAGTAAAAAGCCCTCAGTGATTATTGTAGGTGCAGGGCCAGCGGGTTTGTTTGCCGCTATCCGGTTGATTGAACTGGGCATTAAGCCGATTATTTTTGAACGAGGGAAGGATGTGCAGGCTCGAAGACGCGATTTGGCCGCCATTAATAAAGAGCACATCGTCAATCCAGAGTCGAACTATTGCTTTGGCGAAGGTGGAGCAGGCACATACTCTGACGGTAAATTGTACACGCGATCTACCAAGCGTGGTGACGTGCAGCGTATTTTAGAGATTCTAATTGCTCATGGTGCCCCTGAAGAGATATTGTTTGATGCGCATCCGCATATCGGTACAAACAAATTGCCCCAACTGGTGGCGGCCTTGCGTGAAAGTATTCTCAATGCCGGAGGAGAAATTCATTTTGAGCAGAAAGTGGTTGATTTCATTATGTTGGAAGATGAAATTAAAGGAGTGATTGTTGCCGATGGAACTAAACACGATGCGGCGGCCGTAGTCATTGCCACCGGCCATTCTGCAAGGGATATTTTTCAGCTTTTGCATCGGCGAAAAATCCTGATTGAGACTAAGCCATTTGCATTGGGCCTTCGGGTAGAGCACCAACAAAATTTTATCGACAAAGTGCAATATCATTGTGCTACCGAGCGTGGGCAATACTTACCTGCTTCATCCTATTCACTTGTTCATCAAGCCAAAGTGAATGGTATGGAGCGCGGTGTATTTTCATTTTGTATGTGTCCGGGAGGATTTATTGTGCCTGCAGCAACTGCACCTGGAGAAATTGTGGTTAACGGCATGAGCCCTTCACGTCGGGATTCAAAATTTGCCAACTCCGGTATTGTTGTAGCGGTGAACGAAAATGATTTTAAACCATTTCATCAGTTCGGCCCGTTGGCAGGAATGTATTTTCAAATGGAAATTGAACAGAAGGCTTGCTCTGAGGCTGGCAAAAATCAGACTGCTCCCGCGCAACGATTGACTGATTTTGTAGAGGGGAAAGTTTCGGATTCCCTGTTAGAGACTTCTTATCAGCCTGGTCTCAAAAGCGTAGATATGAAATCAGTGCTCCCTGACTTTATTTTTCAAAGTTTAAGACAGGGATTCAGGAACTTTGGTACCAAGATGAAAGGTTATCTTACCGATGAGGCGCAAGTGATAGGTGTGGAAAGCCGAACGTCATCGCCGGTGCGTATCCCGCGCGACAAGCAAACACTGGAACATCCTCAAATCAAGAGATTGTTCCCTTGTGCCGAAGGCGCTGGTTATGCCGGTGGTATTGTATCGGCTGCTATGGATGGCGAACGTTGTGCAGAAGCGTTGGTAAGTTTGTATTTAAAAAAATGAATCCGGTGAAAAAGACAGTCATCATAGGAGCAACTGAGAACAAATCGCGGTATGCCTATCTGGCCGCCCAAATGCTTGACGAGCATCAAATTGAATTTGTTCCTGTCGGAATAAAGCGCGGCCTAGTCTTCGGAAAAGAAATTCTAGATCTTCGACAGCGCCCTCAAATTACCAACGTGCATACCATCACACTTTATATAAACCCCAATAACCAATTGGAATGGTATGATTACATTTTGAGCCTTGAGCCTAAACGGGTCATATTTAATCCTGGAACGGAAAATCCACAACTCGAGAAACTATTAAACGAAAAAGGCATTGACTCACTTGAAGCTTGTACCTTGGTAATGCTTCGTACAAACCAGTTCTAGTGATTGATGATCTGCTCGACCGGATATTTTGCCACAGCACCAACACAAATTACTTTCCATTGCCCGTCTTTCTTTTCGAGTACACGCACCTGTGAAGTTTCGTCATGGTCAATCTCGGCTTTTACAACTTGTACAAAGCGAACGTACGCTCCGTTGCCATATACTTTAATATCAAGCCAGTTATTTGTGATCGTGGCTTTGGAAGGCTTTGCAGTTTTGAAGTAAGTTTCAAAAGTCTTTTCAATTCCTTTGGGCCCATCCCAGCCTTCTACAAAACTTGTACTTGTAGAATCGGAGTATGACCAATAAACATATGGTGCTTTGAGCCAGCAATCAGCCCAGCCCTGCTTGTTTACAGCCATAAATGATTCGGTCTCTTTAGCGATTACTTCTTTGATCGCCGCAATGTCGTTGGGTTGGCCAACAGCGGTAACGAATGCAAACCATGCGATGAAAATAAACAGAAGGGATTTCGTTTGAGTTTTCATACGGTTAGTGTTTTTTGTTTAGACCATGTTGTATCGATTTGTTTAAAAGATACTACGCCACAATAGAATTTTGAGGCATAACTAAATTTAATAAATATTCACCTCATTTAAAAGCGATTTGTGTCATTCAAGTGCAGCGAGACAGGTCATTTCGCGGCCTCAAATTCAATGCTTAGATTGTGTAACTAATAACCCTGGTTTATGAGTAACGATGAAAATATAATTCCGATTAAGAAAATGACAGTCACGCCTGAGAAAAAAATCAAGTTGAAAGATTTTGATACAGGTTATAAAGGCAAGCTTTTAAACAAACAGGAGTCTGAAAAAATGCTGGATACAAGTCGTAAGTACCTGGCTGATTTGCAAGACAAGCTTTATGCACACAATCGCTACAGTGTATTAATTATTCTGCAGGCGATGGATGCCGCTGGAAAAGACGGGGCCGTAAAGCACATCATGTCGGGGTTTAACCCTTTAGGTGTGAAGGTGTATAGCTTCAAGGCACCAAATGCGCACGAATTGGATCACGATTACTTCTGGCGGCACGAACTAGCCTTGCCTGCCCGAGGCGAAATAGCAATCCACAACCGGTCGCACTATGAAAATGTTCTGGTAACAAAAGTGCATCCCCAATGGATTCTCAATGAAAATATTCCGGGAATAGAACTGGTAAATGATATTGGTCCAAAATTTTGGGATAGTCGCTACAAACAAATCCGTCGGTTTGAGAAAAACCTGACCGACAACGGTATGATCATTATGAAGTTCTTCCTTCATGTTTCTAAAAAGGAACAGAAGAAACGATTTTTAGAGCGCATTGAAGACCCTGGTAAAAACTGGAAATTTTCCTTGTCCGATTTGAAGGAAAGAGTCTATTGGGACGATTACCAGCAAGCCTACAACGAAGCTCTCAGCGCTACTTCTACCCAACACGCTCCGTGGTTTGTTATTCCCGCCGATGACAAGTGGTATGCAAGGTTGGCCATTGCCAGCATTATAAAAAAGCAATTCGATAAATTGAACCTGAACTATCTGGAAGTGACTTCTGCACAAAAACAGGAATTGCAAAAGGCAAAACTTCAACTACTTGCCGAAGATGGAACCAAATCTGAAAAGAAAAAATCAAGGAAATAATGTGTGAGAAAG
>JABDGP010000011.1:20306-59040 GCA_013285945.1 Bacteroidota bacterium
GAGAAAGGCTTCAATTTGACAGGTTTCAATTAACCCTGGATGATTATCTGCTTTTATTGACCCATAAATTTTATTACTTTTCAAGCTTACAAAATTATTCATGAAGAGAAAGTTTAGAATGGGAATGGTAGGCGGAGGCCTCACTTCCTTTATCGGACCGGTGCATCGCAAGGCAGCAGGTATTGATGGGCAAATTGAACTCGTGTGCGGTGCATTCAGCATAGATCCTGCTGAGTCATTAGAAACTGGTAAATCACTTTTCCTTAATCCCAAGCGAGTATATACCACCTATTCTGAAATGTTTGAGAAGGAAAAGAATTTACCTCCTGACCAGCGGATTGACTTTGTAAGTGTAGTCACTCCAAATCACGTTCATTATGCCCCAACCAAGATGGCATTAGAATGTGGCTTTCATGTGATGGTGGAAAAACCCATTGCATTTTCGTTGGCAGAAGCCAATTCGTTGAAAAAACTGGTTGATAAGACGGGACTGATATTGGCATTGGCTCACACCTATACCGGTTACCCGATGGTAAAAGAAGCCCGCCACCTGATACGATCGGGGAAGATTGGAAAAGTGCGCAAGGTATTTGTAGAGTATCCGCAAGGCTGGCTTTCGGCTCCCCTGGAAAAGGAGGGTAATATGCAGGCTTCATGGCGTACCAACCCTAAGCAATCGGGAATGGGTGGAGCCATTGGTGACATTGGTACACACGCTGCTAACCTTGCCGAATATATCACCGGAGCAAACATCACTGAGGTGTGCACGATGCTCAATACAGTGGTAACTGGTCGTTTGTTGGATGACGATAACTCGATGCTGGTGAAGTTTGACAATAATGCTACGGGTGTGTTACTGGCAACTCAGGTTGCTGCAGGTGAAGAAAATAATTTGAATATCCGCATCTATGGTGAAAAAGGAGGCATTGAATGGAGGCAGGAGGAACCGAACACTCTGGTGTTGAAATGGCTCGACAAACCAAAGGAAATCCTGAGAGCGGGGTGGAGCTATTTGTCTGACGATGCCAAGCGATACATCCGCACTCCGGCGGGTCATCCTGAAGGCTACCTTGAAGCATTTGCAAATATTTACCGCTCATTCACCAATGCTCTTAAAGATTATAAACCCGGCAAGAAAATTAATGCAGAAAAATATGATTTCCCTGATGTTGGTCATGGTGTACGCGGGATGACTTTTGTGGAGACCGTGGTAAAATCAGCGAAGTCAAACAAGAAATGGGTGAAGATTAAAAATTGAGGTTTCGTTTTCAAAGTGTCTAATTGTTTAACCTTAGATTGAAAGATTATGAAAGGTTTTTTTGAACATCAATACTTATCGTACAAGAAAAACCACATTAAGAACTTGCTCGCGTTGGCCAAGGCCGATGGTTTTGTGCATGAGAAAGAACAAAAAATGTTGTTCAAAATTGGGAAGCGGTATGGCCTTAAAGAAAGGCAAGTGAAGGAACTGATTGATAGCAAAGAGAAATATGTGGTCAATGTTCCGGATAATTTCCATGATCAGATGAATGTGCTTTACGATCTGATGCTGATGGTGTGGGCCGATGGTGTCGTGGAGAAGAAGGAGATTGCTTTTTGTGAAAGCCTGGTAAAGCAATTTGGCTTGAAAAAGGAAATTGTGAAGTGGCTTTTGCAGGAGGTTTTTGAAAGAGGAACACCACCACCACCTGATGAATGGGAGGAGCTTGAAAAAGAGGCCAGCGAGAAGTTTGTAAAAAAATAGCCGAGGCTACTTATTCTAGTGAATATCTACGCCCGTTAGTTTCAATTCAAACTGGTCTGCAAGGTTGGCGACTTCCTGCACCATTTCCTTGATCGTTTCTTCCGAAATGCCAATAAGAGAGGCAACTGCTTCAATCTGCAGATAATTTTCTTTGATCACAAAGCGGCAATAATTGAAGTAAGCCGTTTGCTCCAATAGCATTTTAAAATCAAGATCCGGTTTGACGGCACACACCTTAGAGTTAAGCGATATGAGTTTGCGATTATAGAGTTCATTTTGGGTAATTCTGCCCAGCACCGTTTGAAAGCGCCCTCCCGAAACAGGCATGATAATTATTGAATTGGATTGGTCGTATTCTGTGTATTGGCCGCCAATTTGTTCGGCATATTTTTTCATTAAAGAACTGAGTTCCATTGTGGTGGGGTTTAATGCAAGATAATAAATTCAATATTCTATTTGTACAATCTTGAAATTGATGCTTGTTTTGGAGTATTATTAAAAAGCAAATTGAAACTAAGTACATTACTATGAGACATTTTACAAAAATTGTATTGGTCGGATGCCTGTTGTCAACAAGTGCGTTCTTAAACGCTCAAAGTTGGAATTCCGTGACCACCTTTCCTGGTCCTTATCCCTCAAGATCAAGTACAGTTAGTGTTTCGGTGGGAACGACCTTATACTTTGGGCTAGGATTTGATATAAACAGTGGGGTAACACTGCAAGATTTTTGGGGATACAACACACTCACAAACACCTGGACACAATTACCGAATTTTCCTGGGAGATCAAGATATGCATCATCTGCCTTTGTGATTGGCTCAGACATATACGTTGGTGGAGGATTATGGACCCCTGGGCCGGGAGATTCTTGGACAAATGATTTCTTTGTTTTCCACTCACTTACGAATACCTGGGGCAATGTGCCAAACTTTCCGGTCAAGGTTGGAAAAGCGGTAACCTTTACCATAAATGGTAAAGGTTACGTAGCCTGTGGAGATAATTATAATGACCTTGCATTAAACAGCCTTTATTGCTATGACCCGAATACCATGACGTGGACCCGTAAAGCAAATCTACCAACTGGCGGGAGAACATATCCAATAGGATTTGCGATAAACGGTTTTGCCTATGTCGGGGGAGGAGAATTTCTAGAGCCACTTCTACCTTCAATTTACTATTCGGATTTTTGGCAGTACAACCCAGTAGCCGATTCGTGGACGCAAAAAAATAATATTAATAACGAAGTTAATGCATCTGGCGTAGTGATTTTCGCAATTTCAGCATCAGATTGCTCTTATGGGTATGCAATCGGTGGTAGTCAAGGTAACGGAACTACTGGAACTACTATCAGATATAATCCAATAAGTGATTCTTGGACTAAATTGGCAACAATACCTATTTCTGCTGGAGAAGCCGGGTGTATCATGAATGGTGTTTTATATGCTGGGCTAGGAGCAGCAAATACTGCTAATGGAACCATATACTCCTTGAACGTGTATAATACCACTATAACTTTACCATCACCAATTTGTACCACTGGGACCGCTACTTTCCAAAATGCGCCACCTTATACGACTTCAACTACATGGATTTCAAACAATACAAACGTTCTTAATATAGACTCCAATACTGGAATAGCATCAAGGGTTGGTAATGCGAGTGGCATGGTTACAGTATCGGCTTCGATAAATACTTCGTGTTCCACAACACAATCATATCCTATAAATGTTTGGGTAGGCCCTCCTAATTCACCCTTATCGCTGAATAAGAATATAAACCCAATGTGTGTTGGTCAATTCATTGGCGTTTCCATTAATCCAGTCCCTGGTGCGACCAGTTATAATTGGTTTTCTAATACATCTAACCTTGAAGTTAGTGGTGCAGGTAACTTTGGAAATATCTCCGCTGATAATGTTCCCGGCGGAACGTTTTCAATCCAAGCGATAAATTCTTGTGCTACGACCCAAACTAATTATCATGTTAGTGTTCAACAAAGTTGTTCAGGCGGTGGAACAATGTTATTAGTTGCCTCTCCCAATCCAGCGTCATCTAATTTAGCTATTCAGCTTTCTGATAGTTTATCCTCTAACCAGCAAGACAAGAAATTGGATCAGGCATACCAAATTGTATTGATAGATCGCTTTTCCCGAAAGATTTTTTCAACCCAATCTAACGACAGGAGGATAGAAATACAGGTTGGAGATTTACCATCTGATATTTATTATCTGAATGTGTTTTACAAGGATTTGGTTCTTCAAAAGCAGATAGTAATAAGACGATAAGTAGCTGTGATGTGCTTGATCAGTGTCTAGAGACAGCTACTTTGTTCCATCATCGTCATCTTGCTGCTTTGGTTTTTGCCGCAGTTCTCTACGCCTGCGGTCGCGGGCGGCTGTGAGCAAGTCTTTAAACGTGTTGAAACTCTGGGTGTTCATCAGGCTGAAGCCTGTAGTAATAGCAGCTTGTGAGCCAATGGAAGACGTCAACTGGTTGATGTTGGTACGGTTATACATTTTTACTTTGAACTTGCCATCAGGCGTAAGTAAATAATCCACAGTCCAGTCACCCAGTACGTTGGCCGTTTCAGACCTTACATATTGGTTGTTGAAAGCGCCATCACGGGTTACGCGCAAACGGCCGTTGAGAAACGAGTAGGAGAGGCGCAGCTGAAATGTATTGAATGCTTCCTGATCGAAATTGCCCAAGTCAAAATTGATCTCCAGATTTTGGTCTACCTGGTTGAGCCAATAGCTCAGCTGGTTGGAGAATAATTCACTTACACTGCCATACAAACTGCCGCCAGTAGCGAAGGCATCTTGAGGTGAGAAACGTCTGAGCACAATCAGACTAAATACCTGCCTTTTCATTTCCTGTTCATTCAATTGGGCTTTGAAAGCCTTGAAATCGTTATTCAATGACTCTGACGTGCTAAAACCATTAGTGTCAACGAGTGGTACTAAATTCGGTAAATCATTGGCTACAATATCAAAATTGATTTGCGGTGACATCATCGGCCCGTCAAGCTTTAATAATACTTCAACAGGATATTTCCTTCGCATTGCGATTGAGTTTGCAATGTTTGGAGCTGTAATTATTGGACCAAAGGACACGAGCTGTTTATAGCTTGCGGTGAGAGCCAATGTAGCTTCGTACGGATCACCAAACCATGTGATTCGACTTCCTTTATTGATCGTAAATTCCTTATTGATGATATCATATAAAGTAAAATTGTAATTGCCTCGTTCAAATTCGAAAGTGCCCAGCATGTTGAAGTCACCTTTCGTATCAAGTTGCAGTTTGAGGTCTCCATTGCCGTAACCGCGAATAATATCGCCTGACTTTATATCAAAAATTATCTCGGCATATGCGTCAGGTGTGATGTCAAGGTTCAAGTCCATGGTAATACCGGTAGGCTCGTTCTTGATTTTAGCCTTAGGAGTTTCTTTTTTGAGATGAACAGTGTCAGCAAAACTCACAAAGCTTATAAAGTCTTTCTTAACGGTTGTTTCCTGAGTACCATTAAGCGGAATAAAAATGCGGGTCTTTTTATCTGATCGTGCAGTTGCCGAAATCTTTAAGTTATTCAGCGGTCCTTGCATATTCAGGCTGCCGCTGCCGTAGGCTTGGCCATAAAAAAGACTGTTGTCTTTGGCTGTGGTGTTAAGTAGTTGAAAATTCTTGAACTCAGCATCCAGGTTGATCCTAATCTCATTGTAATTCTTGTGAGCCAAGGTGCCGTGAAGAGAAGCTTTATTCTTCAAGTCATCGGTCAGGTTAAAGTCTTTTAAAAGAATTTGAGTAGGGGTAAATCCCAAGGAACCTGAGAAATAGTATTTTGTTTTCAAATAGTCAATCATCAGCTGGGCTGACTGGATTTTTCCTTCACCTTTAACAACGGGCTGCAGGAAAGTGCCGGTGATGGTGTAGTTGCCAGTAAGCGCGCCATCCATTTGCGAAAAGATTCCTCGCATGAATGGCTCAATAATTTTTATGTTGGTGTTTTCCAGTTTGGCATTCACCGATAACGGATTACCTAAAGCAGGATCATAAAAACCTTCCATTTCAACCGTACGTTTGCCGCTCCGCTCCAGCGAAAAATTCAAATCAAAGCGTTTTAGTTCGCGGTTCCATTGGTTCGTTCCCAATACATCGCCCACCAGAAACTCGTCTATCGTCAGGTCTTTGACCGAGATATTGTTTTGCACGAATGGATTGTGGTACAAGTCGCGGGCCTGAACCTGACCATTAATTACCCCTGAGACTTTTTCCTGCAACACTGAATTCAAAATATCAATATTCAGACTATCAATGCTTAAGGTAAGAATGCGGTCTGGGTTTTCAGAAATAAACCCATCCAACTGACCAGACTCATTGCCGTGATTTATGCGCATGTGATGTACGCTCACTTCGCGACCTCGTATCAACAAATGATTTTGCGCGCTGACGGTCCAATATTCATCAAAAATGCGTGCCTGTGTTGGTAAAATCTCAAGCCGAATACTGTCAGTCAAAAAATCAAGTGCGGCATTCATTCGTAAGGTATTTGTATTGCCTTCCTGATCAGCATTGAAAACAAAATCAACATGATTTCGATTCCACTGTGCATCGGCGAAAACGTTTTTGGTTTTTAATGCCTTAGAGAATTCCTGAGTTGCAGAATGTAAAGTCAGGGATGCTTTTCCTTGAATACTGTCGCGTGGCTTGGAGCTGCTGAAGTCGAACCCATTCCCAGTAAAGATTTTGCCCTGATAAACGACCGTATCCAGTTGGCCTTTAAAATTCAATGCAGAGGTGGTGCCATGTGAGAAATTGCCACTAAACTTTGTGCCAGAGGATATGAAGAGATCAATGTTGCTCAATACCGCTAAAGGTAACATGTCGTGTACTTCCAGATTGAATGCGGCTTGATAAGGGTCTTTCGCCGAAAGGCTTTTCTTTTTATAATAGGCCGCCAGTGTCGGACGATCGTTTTGCAACGAGAGGTAAAACTCAGTAACCAGTTTCTGTAAGTCACCAAATAAGACGGAGTATTGGTAGTTCCCTTTAAGGTTAGCGTCAGCAATAGAACTTCGTAAACTTAATTGTCTCGCGGCATCGTCTTTTGAGGAAATAATATGAACCGAATCGAGTTCGAGCGCTTTGTGATTGTATTCCACCAAAGTATTACGCAAAACCACAGAGCCATATAAACTGTCAAGTTTCAGGCCACTTGTGTTTACATCAAAATAAGAACGGACAAATAGTGGTTCTTTAATGAAACCAAGCTTATCAAGGAAAAGCGTGTCAAGATTTGCTTTTACTTTGATCAGCTCTTTTCCCTTTCTAAAGTCGATGAAGCCGTTAGCACTGAATTTTAAATTGGGGTCATCAATAGAAACATTTCCATTGAAGAGTTGAGCCGCAAAACGCGCATTGGTAGCAATATTGGCGTAGTTGTATTTGCGAAAACCCAGCGAGTTTATTTTTCCGCTGAGTGTAAAGTCAGTGTTTTCGCGGTCGAGCCCTTTGCCCTTGATTTTACCACTTAGCGTTACGTTTTGAAAATTGACGGAATCACTCAAATACGAACCGAGCTGAAAATTATCCAACGCCAGATTTCCGCTAAATGTAGATTGTTCTGTTGCCTTCTCATTTATTTTCAGGTTCACGTCCGTTTTTATTTTTCCAAGGCTTGTGGCCAAACTTCCTTTAGAGACAAAGTCGTTGATGAAGCCGGTAAATTCCGCCTGAATTTTTGTGTTACCCAGTGGCTTCACCAATCGGAAAATATTTTCGGGCATTAAGAAATGAATGTCGCTTTGTCTAATAATACCTTCTCTGATTTTCAAATCGATAAATGTTTCATTGATATTAGGCATTCCGTCCATGCTTAGCCGTCCGGCAATCCTGGTGTTCCCCATGGCAAGATTCATGTTACGAAAAACGAACCGGGTGACTTTTCCGCTGAGTAAACCACTCAATTCAAGTGGCTGCGGCAATGGAGGAAGCCCATAGGTGAACCATGCAAGGTCATTCGGATCGAGTATGGTGTTTTTCAATTTTGCATTGAAGTGCACTTTGTTGTTGAAATCACTGAGGTCATCCATGCTTTGATACTTAAAGATGACAGTGTCTGAAATAAAACTATTGCCCGCCTTAAGTTTTGCATTCAAAAACTCCATGGAGCTCTGTGAAACACGAAAGTAGGTGCTGAGGTCTTTTATGTTTAGCTGAGTTTGCTGATCAAATATTTGAAGAGAGGCTACATCAAATTGAATGGTGTCACCGATGATCTGAAATGCAGATATGTTACCGGCACTGACATCCAGTTTAAAATGATGGTAATCAAAGCCGTCCTGAATCGTGTCCTTGTTTGCATCGTTGTAAATAAGTTTGGAATGATCGAGCTCAATCTTGCCGATGTTTAACTTTGCTGAGCTGTGACCGCTACCCCCCGACGTGAATTTTTCATTGATCTTTTTTATAAAGACATTAATGTTCAGATTTCTGGATGTGTCGTCTTCCGCAATTTTTGACAAGCTTACTTCGGCACGATCCAGCTTGGCAGCGTCAATATTTATCTGGTTGTCTTTCAATAGGCTAAACAATGCAAAATTCACAGAAAGCGTGCCCACCGTAATCATTTCATTATTTTCAGTGTCTTTGATTTTTACATTTTTCATTTCCAACCGATCGTACCAGCGCAAGTTTATGCTCTCTACAGTTGTTGGAAACCCCACGACTTGCGAAAACCCCGATAGATAACGGCCAATAAGTGCAGTCTGAACTTGTGGAAATTGTAAAATCAAGAAGGAAAGTGTGAATAGCGCCAGTGACGCGAAGATCGTGTACAAGAAAATTTTCTTGCTCCAAAACAGAATCCGGTTTTTAATAACTTGCAAGTTCATGGTTCAACCACTACATCCAACAATCCTTGCGATAGAGTCTTCGTGCGATGAAACTTCTGCATCGGTGATACGGTCGGGCAAGGTACTCAATAATGTGATAGCCTCACAAGCCATACACCACAAACATGGCGGTGTTGTACCCGAATTGGCGTCACGCGCGCACCAACAGAACATTTTACTTGTAGTTAACGAGGCGATGCAGACCGCTGATATAAAAGGTAATGAATTAAATGCCATTGCATTTACACGAGGACCAGGGCTAATGGGCTCGTTGCTTGTAGGCGTTTCATTCGCCAAAGGAATGGCCCTTGCACTCAGCATCCCGATGATTGAAGTGAATCATATGGAGGCGCATGTACTTGCGCATTTTATAAATGAACGTCCGACCTTTCCATTTCTATGTTTAACGGTAAGTGGTGGCCACACCCAAATCGTCCTCGTCAAAGATTATCTGGATATGCACGTGATAGGTGAGACTCAGGACGATGCCGTGGGAGAAGCATTCGATAAAGCTGCAAAAATGATGGGCTTGCCGTATCCTGGCGGACCGCTAATTGATAAGTTTGCGCAATTAGGAAATGCTAGTACTTTTAAGTTCTCACAAACAGTAATGCCCGGACTTGAATTTTCCTTTAGCGGCATCAAAACTGCATTCCTGTATTTTTTGCGCGACCGAAAAAAAGAAAATGAAAAATTTGTAGAAGAAAACCTGAATGATATTTGCGCCAGCCTGCAAAGACATTTGGTACAAATGCTTTTACAGAAATTGAAATTGGCAGCTCAACAGACCGGCATAAGGGAAATTGCTATTGCCGGGGGAGTTGCGGCTAATTCAGGTTTAAGAAACGAATTGGCACAAACTGCTAAGGAGCTAAACTGGAAAATCTTTATTCCCGAATTTCAATACTGCACCGACAACGCTGCAATGATCGCAATGGCAGCACACTATAAATTCTTAGCCGGGAAGTTTTGTTCTATGGATGTGGCGCCAATTCCAAATCTGGCTATTGGAGGCTAATCTACTTTCTGTTTCTCAGTTCCCGCCTTTTCGCCCGCATTGTTTCTTAGTGAATCTGATTTTATAAATTTTTTGCCGCGATGATGTTTTCCCTGACCATTGTTTGAATGCCTCATCATCCGATGAGCCATGTACCTACCCATTTTGTGGTGACTTGTTACCCGGCCTGTGAGAAATCCGAGTCCAAAGAAAACTATGACGATCAAAAGAATAGCAAGCCAATTTTTATTGAAAGTTTCCATGGTATGTTAAATTTTTAATAAGACCGTTTTATTTCTTAAAAGTTTAAATTGAATCAAAAGAATTCAACGAGAGGTTGTGATGATGCCTTACATCTATTTAGAGAACCGCTCAGCAACTGCCAATTCCTTACTTCCGGCTTTGTACTGATAAAATCCGCTACCTGATTTTACTCCTTTATGGCCAGCCTGCACCATATTTATAAGTAGCGGGCATGGTGCATATTTCGGATTGCCGAAGCCGTCGTGAAGAACACGCAGTATAGAGAGGCAAACATCAAGGCCAATAAAATCAGCTAGTTGCAATGGGCCCATCGGGTGCGCCATACCAAGTTTCATTACAGTATCTATTTCACTTACGCCAGCCACACCTTCATACAAAGAATAGATTGCCTCATTGATCATTGGCATGAGAATACGATTGGCAACGAAGCCAGGATAATCATTTGCTTCAACTGGTATTTTCTCTAGTTTTTTTGAAAGTGCCATTATCGATTCCGTAGTTTCATTGCTGGTGGAGTAGCCACGGATGACTTCTATCAACTTCATTACGGGCACCGGATTCATAAAGTGCATACCAATTACTTTTTCTGGCCGCTTGGTAACCGAAGCAATCTTTGTAATCGAAATAGAAGAGGTGTTAGTCGATAAGATAGCAGTTGACTTGGCAGCCTCATCCATTTCTTTGAAGATTTTAAGTTTCAGGTCGATGCTTTCGGTGGCAGCTTCAACAATCAAATCGGCATTGGCAATTCCATCCTTGATTGACGTAGAGGTTGAAATATTTGCTATCGCTTTTTGTTTTATTTCAGCACTGATAGCTCCTTTCTCAACTTGCCTCGCTAAATTTTTATCGATAGTCGCCAGCGCTTTTTTCAGGGAGTCTTCAGATATGTCGATGAGTGAAACATTATATCCATGCTGAGCAAAGACATGGGCAATTCCGTTTCCCATTGTACCCGAGCCGATCACTGCGATGTTATTCATGATTTAAAACTTTAAAAGTTGAAATATTCGTGCAAGTTTATTCAATCACAACTTCTTTTGCCAATCCTACAGCATTAAATCTAACCGACAATCTTTTAGGTGATTGTGATGGCATCTGGCACTTTGCAGAAGGCTCTATATAGTAATAGAAAAATTTCTGGTTGCGCTTATAAAGCTCATTTTGGTCGGGCCGGCCCAGTAGAGCAATTATTTGATCTTCAGATAGCCCTTTCAGTTTATTTTTCTGTGAAGTCAAAAGGTCAAATGATTTTTCGCGAATGTGATTGCATCCGTTTTTGTCGTCCTTCCAATGGCTCTGGTCGATGCCATCTAGCGTAGGCAAAGGTTTGCTGCACGCAGCAGCAATAATAATAAATCCAATAAATAATTTTTTCATCGTTCGGTTTTTACCCTCAATTCAAATTAACTTGCGGACGGATTAATTTCAAAAGTAGTACATGGCAATAAAAATCTTCAAAGTAATCTGGTTCTTTTCTCTGTTGGGTGTGCTGGCGGTCTTTATGTACGTGTATGCTTCATTGCCCGAAACCGTTGTGATCAACGAAAATCCACAGGCTGTAAGCTTGTCTAAAGAGAGTTTGTTTTATGTAGCGCTTGCCCTGATCGCTGTCTCTAATATGCTGGTATTCGTCATCAGTAGAACTTTTCCGGAGCAAGATTACAACTTTAAGGCATGGTTTTATGGCCTCGTTGTGTGTATCAACCTTTTCTTTGTAATTGGCCTGAGTTTTATTAGCCTTTATAATAGTGGTGAAAAGTTTGATTATGCGCGCCTTGGCTTCATTATTTATGGAAGCTTGGTATTGCTGATCGTGTGGTCAATTAGCTGGCCTGTATATCGAATAGTGCAAAAATTTTTCCATAAACAGCTGGTTTGATAATTTGTTTTCCTTCCTTGAATATCAACGCTTTATTACTAGTCCCTTCGTTTATAGTTGTAAGTGGTATCCTATCGGCAAAGCATGAAGTGTGATAAAATTTTCCTTTCTTTAATGAAGTATTGTCCGTTCTATTTTTTGGATAAAACTTTTTTATTTTTTTAGCTCTCTGATTTCTAAAACGTAACTGCAGCATGGCGAAGGATAGTATGGAATATAATGAATCGAGCATTAGATCGCTCGACTGGCGCGAGCACATTCGCTTACGCCCCGGAATGTACATCGGCAAGCTGGGCGATGGCTCAAGCAAAGACGATGGCATTTATGTGCTTGTAAAAGAAGTGATCGACAATTGCATTGACGAGCACATGATGGGCTATGGTAAAATAATTGACGTTAAGATTACCGACCAAAAAGTCGTGGTTCGCGATTATGGCCGGGGTATTCCGCTGGGAAAAGTAGTCGATGTTGTTTCGAAAATAAATACAGGCGCCAAGTACGACTCTGGTGCGTTCCAAAAATCGGTGGGGTTGAATGGAGTGGGTACGAAAGCCGTGAACGCTCTCTCTAATTACTTTAAAGTGCAAGCTTTTCGCGATGGCGCAACAAAACTGGCCGAGTTTAAAAAGGGAGTTCTCACCAACGACCCTAAACAATCAAAGTCGCCCGATAAGAATGGAACACTGGTAGAATTTGAACCGGATGATACGATGTTCAAGCACTATCACTTCATTCCCGAATATCTGGATGACTTGATGTGGAACTATGCATTCCTGAATGCCGGTCTTACAATTAATTACAATGGACGGAAGTTTTATTCGAAAGATGGACTGCTTGATCTGTTAAAACAAAAGTCCGACCCTGAAGAAATACGCTACCCGATTATTCATTTTAAAGGAGAAGATATTGAAGTTGCACTGACGCATGGCAATCAATATGGTGAAGAATATTATTCTTTTGTCAATGGTCAGAATACAACGCAAGGCGGTACACACTTAGCGGCATTCCGCGAAGGAATAGTGCGTGGCGTGCGGGATTTTTATAAAAAGGATTTTGACGCAGCCGATATCCGTGCAAGTATCATCGGAGCGGTTGCTGTTCGAGTGCAGGAACCCGTGTTTGAATCGCAGACCAAAACAAAACTTGGTTCGATCAACATGGCGCCAGAAGGTGTTTCGGTGAAAAACTTTGTTGGTGATTTTGTAGCGAAAGAGTTGGAGATCTACTTGCACAAAAATGCAACCGTGGCCGATTCGGTACTCAAGCGGATATTGCAATCCGAACGCGAGCGCAAAGAAATCGCCGGTATAAAAAAACTTGCCAACGAACGGGCAAAGAAAGCAAACCTTCACAATAAAAAACTTCGCGACTGCCGCTTTCATTTTGATGATCAAAAAGGAGAGAAGGGAACAGAGTCGGTGATTTTTATAACCGAAGGAGATTCGGCCAGCGGTTCGATCACTAAATCGCGTGATGTAGAAACGCAGGCCGTTTTCAGTTTGAGAGGTAAACCACTCAACTGCTTTGGACTCACCAAAAAAGTAGTTTACGAAAACGAGGAGTTCAATTTGCTGCAGCATGCGCTAAATATCGAAGATGGACTTGATGGTTTGCGTTACAACAAGGTGATTGTAGCAACTGATGCAGACGTGGATGGTATGCACATTCGCTTACTGCTGATGACTTTCTTTTTGCAATTCTTTCCAGACTTGGTGAAGGCCGGGCATGTCTATATTTTGGATACTCCGCTCTTTCGTGTTCGAAATAAAAAAGAAACCATTTATTGCTACAGCGAAGAAGAACGACAAGATGCTGTGAGTAAATTAGGGAGCAAACCTGAGATCACACGTTTTAAAGGATTGGGAGAAATTTCGCCGGAAGAATTTGGAACATTCATTGGTGAGAACATACGCCTTCAGCCTGTATTGATCGATAAAGAAAAGCACTTGATCAAGACACTCGAATTTTACATGGGCAAGAATACGCCCGACCGTCAGGATTTTATTATTGACAACTTGCGGATTGAATTGGACAAGGTAGAACCACTCGAAGAAAAAGAAGTTGAAGCTTAAACTATAATGGCAAAGAAGAATTTACCTGTTAAGGCGAAAAAAGGAGAAGACGGAGTAGTCCACTCCATCGCTATTGATGGCATGTACGAAAACTGGTTTCTCGACTATGCTTCGTATGTAATCTTAGAGCGCGCTGTTCCGCGTATTGAAGACGGCTTTAAACCCGTGCAACGCAGAATCATGCATGCGCTAAAAGAGATGGACGATGGTCGCTTTAATAAAGTGGCCAACGTAATCGGAAGTACGATGCAGTATCATCCGCATGGCGATGCTGCCATTGGTGAGGCCACTGTCAATTTAGGTCAAAAGGAAATTTTATTTGATACACAAGGAAACTGGGGGGATGTGCGCACAGGTGATCCTGCGGCAGCCCCTCGTTATATTGAAGTGCGGCCTTCCAAGTTTGCATTGGACGTAGTCTATAACCCTCAGACCACCGAGTGGCAGCTTTCGTACGATGGAAGAAAAAAGGAACCAGTAACTCTCCCTGTAAAATTTCCTTTGCTGCTGGCACAAGGTGTGGAGGGGATTGCCGTTGGCTTGTCCACAAAAATATTGCCTCATAATTTTTGCGAGTTAATAAAGGCATCGATTGATGTATTGAAAGGAAAGAGCCCTAAAATCTATCCCGACTTCCCAACAGGTGGTATTGCCGATTTTTCGGAATATGATCAGGGTTATCGCGGTGGAAAAATAAAAGTTCGTGCCCGAGTAGAAATCATTGACAAGAAAACGATAGCGATCAAAGACATTCCTTTTGGAACCACCACCACTTCGGTGATGGAATCCATTGTGAAAGCAAGTGAGAAAGGAAAGATTAAAGTCAAGCAGGTGGTTGACAATACTGCCAAAGACGTTGAGATTCTCGTGAACCTTCAGCCCGGACTTTCGCCTGAGATTGCCATTGATGCACTGTATGCATTTACTGATTGTGAGGTTTCCATTTCACCAAACGCCTGTGTGATTGTTGGCGACAAGCCAATGTTCATGAAAGTGAACGAAATCCTGAAAGTAAATACCGAGAATACAGTGGTATTGCTGAAGCGCGAACTGGAAATAAGACGCGGTGAACTAATGGAGAAGATTTTATTTTCTTCACTTGAAAAGATATTTATCGAAAAAAGAATTTATCGCGACATTGAAGAGTGCGAAACGTTTGAAGATGTCATCTCCACCACAGATAAAGGACTGAAGCCTTATAAGAAACAATTCTATCGCGAGATCACTCGTGATGATATACTCCGATTGTTGGAGATTCGGATTAAAAGGATTTCTAAATACGATTCGTTCAAGGCTGATGAACTGATGCGCGACCTTGAAAAAGAATTGAAGGAAGTGCTTCATCACCTCAAACATTTGACTGAGTACGCAATCGCTTACTATCAAAGTTTGTTAGATAAATACGGAAAAGGTCGTGAGCGTAAAACTGAAATAAAGAGCTTCCAATCTGTTACGGCAACTGAAGTAATTGCAAACAATCAGAAATTGTACGTAAACAAGGAAGACGGCTTCATAGGCTGGGGACTGAAAAAAGACGAGTTCATTGCCGATTGCTCTGAGTTGGACGATGTGATTGCCATTCGCCGTGACGGCAAAGTGAAAATCAGTCGTATCAGCGAAAAAGTGTTTATGGGCAAAGATATTTTGCATGTTGGCATCTGGAAAAAGGGTGACGAACGAATGGTTTACAATTTGATTTATAGCGATGGCAAGAGCGGAAAGACTTTTGCAAAACGGTTTGCTATGCCGGCTATCATTCGTGATAAAGAATATAATCTCGATCAGGGAAACCCAAATAGCAAAGTTCATTATCTCAGTGCCAACCCGAATGGAGAAGCCGAAATTGTAGAAGTGAAGTTGAGCCAAAGCAGTACTGCCAGAAAGAAGATTTTCGATTTCGATTTTTCTGAAATGGAAATCAAGGGTCGCGGCGCTCGCGGAAACACAATTACAAAATATCCAGTGCGCAAAGTTGATTTTAAAGAAGCAAAAGGCTCTACACTCAGCGGACTTGAATTATGGTTTGACGAAGCAAGCGGCCGACTAAACAAAGACAAACGAGGCTGGCATGTAGGAAAATTTGATGGTGATGACCAGATTATTTCGATTACCAAATCGGGTAACTATAAAATTTCAAATTATGAATTGACAACCCGGTTTGAGCCGGAAAACAAAACCTTGCTGATCGAAAAATTCAATCCTAAGAAAGTTATTTCGGCCGTGTATTGGGATGGTGAGAGCAAGCAACATTTTGTCAAGCGTTTTCAGATTGAGACAACGACGCCTGATAAAGAGTTCAATTTTATTACTGAAGGAATCGGTTCGCGGCTTGAGTTTGTCACAACTTCGGATAATCCCGAGGTGGAAACTGAAGTAGTGAAAGGAAAAGGCAAGGATAAAGAAACTGAAGTTGTCAACCTTGAGGATCTTATTGATGTAAAGGGCTGGAAGGCACTTGGCAACCGGCTGTCGCAACATAAGGTCACCAAAGTGAAACCGGTGGAGGAGCCGGAAGACACCGGCCTTGAAGAAGGTGATGAAGAAAACGAAATGATGACTGTTGAAACCGGAAAAGGCTCTCAACCGTCAAAAAAAAAATGGGAAGAACCAACGGAGGGCGAGCAAGCAAGCCTCTTCGAAGCAAGCCAACAGCAACAAAGCCAGCCGCTCATCAACGGGCAGCCAGCCAAAGGCAAAAACCAAAGACCAAAAGCCGAGCAAGCAGACCTCTTCGAAAAGGAAAAAGAAGAAAATGAAAAGGTAGAGAGTAAGAAGATAAAAGTGGAGGGTGAAATGTTTAAAGAGAAAGGCGAAGACACAAAAGGATTTAGCCCAGGGGAAACGATAGATTTAGATTTATAGGATTTATTTGACTTTAATTAAGAATAATATCTCAACCCCATTGGAATGAAACTTATACAATTGGTACTCCTCACTTTAATGCTCGGAGATGTTTATTCACAATCTGATGAAATCATAGTACAAGGAAAGGTAAAACAAACCATTTCCGGTAAAGGGATTTTTTCAAAAACCGTTTACAAAAGCTATCCTACCGGCAGCCTCACGGGTTCCTTCAACGACAGCTCATTCTTATTTTCAATTTTTGGTTCGTCCAAATATCAGGTTACCGCAAGCGCCACAGGATTTATACCTCGTACAGTAATTGTTGATCCGAAAGAATCTTCCAATAATAAAATCACCCACGATATTGAACTGACGCCCACCAACCAGACCGTCAGGCTCGATCACCTGATTTTTGATATGGGCAAGGCAGTGATCAAGCCGGTATCATTTACTGAACTTGATGAACTCGTTGCCATGATGAAGGCAAATACCAAAGTGGAAATTCAACTCGAAGGCCATACCGATAGTCAGGGTAGTGCCGAGGCGAATATGAAACTCTCACAAGATCGTGTAGAGGCCGTTAAAAAATACCTAAGCTCAAAGGGCATAGCTAAAGACAGAATTAAAACCAAAGCCTTTGGTGGAACTCAACCGCTGTCCAAAGATAAATCGGAGCAGGCAAGGGCACTAAATCGCAGAGTAGAGATGAGGATTTTGAAAGATTAACTCAATTTTTTATCACGACCTCTGTAAATTATTTAAGAAGCTAATTAACCAATGTTGTAACTAGTTCTCCGGCACCTCCTGTTGAAAGAGAAAATGGTCTTGAAACATAAATTGAGAATCCTTCTCTTGCAACAATTGCCTTCTTCAATTCTGCACGTGCAGAGAAATAATCATAAAAAGACATTTCCATGTCGCTCAGGAAAGCACTTGATACGATAATCGTTGCAATATTAAATTTCTTCGGTGAAGCTGTGTAATCGGGATTTCGAATGCCTGCCAAAGTAACGATATCGGTTGCACTCACTTTAGTTACTGGCCCTTGAAGAATCGCACCTGGTTCTATAGCCTGTGTCTGGTCGTTAAAAATAATATGATCTTTTACCTGACTGGCTGGCTGTAACCCCATCAGGTATAACTCTAAGTCATTAAAAACTGTAGGGCTGGTATTCTGTACAATTTTCCAATTGTTTGCATCTTGCTGTACCAGGTCATATGGAAAAGATAAGCCTTCTCCGCCAGGACCTGAGTAACCCATGATGCCACTGGCCAGGTCAGAAACTGGCCAATGCGGCTGTCCTACTGCAAAAGGCCCGCTAAGGTAGTTGATCCACTGATGACCGAGTTCATGTTGGTATCCCACAGACGCGCCATCAAGAAACGTAGTGTTTGGGAATACACTGATGCCGGTAAGCTTACCGGAAGACCCGAATTGACCAGACATGTCGACTGCGTCCATTCCGAGACCAGTCACGGCCTGCTTCACAATATTATGATGTCGATTATCATTAAAGCCGGGAAATATGATCACAATGAAGTCGTAGTCATCGCCGAAATGCTGATAAAAGATATTTGTATAGTTATTGATGAGTTGATCATCATCAAAAACGGTTGATCCTTTGGTTATAATATTGACCAGGTGAGGGGTCTTTTGAACCTGATCGTTTACTTTTTCTACTGTGAGTTGTGGGATAGAGTCAGTAGATACCTCGGCAAATACATTGGAGTATCCAGCTATAACACTAATACTTATGGAGCCAAGAAATGGCCGGCAAGTGCTGATTGAGGCCAAGTTGGATAAGATTTTTTTTGAATCGAGGGTAACAGAAAAAATTTCATCATTGGCTATCTTGTCTCCCCCTTGGCCATCATCCCGCAAAGGAATATTCTCCCCCCAGACAGCGTTCAGAATAAAATTGGATCTGCCATCGATAGACCTGAATTCCAAAAGCACAGGGCCATCATACTTACTCGATATTACGCGAGGCGTAAGGACTGTAAAATTATGATTGGTATCACTTCCTTGTGCTGGTAATTCTGAATTCGAAGGAGGTGAAGATGAAGGAGGCGTGATAGGAACTACACCCGGGTCTTTCGAGTCGTGGCAAGATGTAACTAACAAGAGTAAAAATAGCAAGCTTAAACTGAGGTGCTTCATAGGTTTATAAGATTATGAAATGCTAAACCAGCAAAACTCACAAAAATGTAAGGTTGTTATGTCACTTGCAAAAAATAATAAGTCGGAACAGTATAGAGTACCTAAATTTACGGGACTAAAATTCCATCGATAATACTTCTGGGCTTTCTTCCACTATCATCTTATAATGTGCCAGCTTTCTAAAAATCTCAGCACTTGGGCGTGGTCTGCGCTCTTTCGTTTCAAGATCGCATTCATATAATCCAAACTTGCGAGTAGGCCCCAGATGCCATTCAAAATTATCCCATGTACTCCACCAAAAATAGCCCCGTATATCAATTCCGTCTTGTAAGGCCTGATGCAAGATTTTGGCGTAATCGATGATAGCTTGTTGTCGAAGTGTATCACTTTCATCACAAACTCCATTCTCAGTAATGATGATTGGTTTCTTGTATTTCTTCCAATAGCGGTCAATGCAGGTGCGTAATCCTTCGGGATGATATTCCCACATGTCGTCATGCCTGCGGCCAAGCTGTTTCATTTTCTCAGGCGTATCGATATAGGTGATTGGCATCGGATCATGCGGAACGCGGGCATAATAGCTCATTCCAAAGAAATCCACCTTTTCAAAATGCTTCGGCACCCATTCCATAAACCACCAGTCGCTCAGCCTGGCCGGAAACCAGCCCAAAACATTCTCAGCCGAAAAGACAATTGTATTGTGCGAAATGCCAACCGGCTGATTTGGGAATTTTAATTTAATGTAATCATAGACCTGATCGTGCGCTTTGCCCATATTTTTTACGGCTATGGCCGCCTTCACTGGGTTATTCTTAAATGGCGGAAAGAAACCAGTTATCCATCCGTTGCTCGCATACACGTTGGGTTCATTGAATGTATTCCAATGACTCACATATTCACCAAAAGTATCAACAGCCTTCTTTGCAAAATCTACCCACAAATAGATGTTTTCCTCTTTCTCCCAGCTGTCTAGTGCGGCAAACCATTTAGGATTGGTGAAGTGGTGTAATACCATCATTATTTTTACTCCGCGCTGGCGGAGATCATTCAATAATGACAGATATTCATTTACCGTAGCCGGATCAAATTCTCCCAAAGGACTACGTTGCAATTTGCTCCACATAGGCCCCATCCGGTAAAAAGGAGCAAGGGCGGCAATCAACTCAGCGTCTTCTTTTAACTTCAGCTCATGGTCGGTGGTGCGATCAAAAACGTACCCATCTTTGGACTTCACGCCTTGCCAATCGTGATCAAAGGCAGTCTCAATCTGCGTGGCGGCTGTGCTGGTGCCAAAAATAAAATCCTTTGGAAAGAGGTATTGCATGGTTTGAAGGTGCAATATTAACTAAAGCGCCTTTCTCCGTGCTTTTCTTTTTTCAATCAATAGCAGGCTTTACATTTGCTTAACATGAACCGCTCAAAAAAAATATTCGCCTTTCTTTCAGTGATCTTTTTGCTGCTGCTTTTTTACGCCAGTTACGACATCAGCACACGCACTACGTTCCCCGGATCAAAACCTCAACTTAAAGAGCGGATTAAAAAGCAATTTTTGAAGGCAGATTCAATCAAGCCCGATTCGGCAAAAGCAATTCATCGCTAAAAACGACTATTTAACAGCGAAATCTTCATTTTGCCGACACCCAGTTTCACAGCTATGTGACCAACTATATTTTAGCATCAGATTAAAGCCAACTATAGACAAGATTATCCCCTGAGGTCAAGGACTTTGGGGGATTTTCTTTTTAGGACATCCTGTTTTTTTCTGGCGGCCCGTCAATGCGAGACGCAAAGGCCCGGGCTTCCCGAAGACTCGGGACGCTGCAAGTCCGCCCATCACACCAGTCCATTTCACTTCGTGCTTTCCACTTCTATCTCTGGCCGTGCACCGTTGCCACCTCACCTGTTATATCTTTTTAGCCTTCCCTGTTTTTTGTACATTGGGATTTTAATTCCAATGCTATGAGAAAGATTTTGATGACGGTAGCTGGGCTTGTAATTGCTGTTCTTACCCACGCCCAAAAGTTCACAGCTGAAAAAAGCACAGTCAAATTTTTCTCCGATGCGGCTATTGAAGACATCACTGCTACCAATACCAAATCCAGTAGCATATTCAATGAAGCTACCGGAGAGATTGTCTATTCTATTCCTATTAAAGAATTTGAATTCGATAAATCGCTCATGAAAGATCACTTCAATGAAAAGTACATGGAATCAGATCAGTTCCCCAAGGCAACATTTCAGGGAAAAATTTCTGATTATCAACCGGCCGCTACTGGCGCACAAAAGGCTACCGCCGTTGGCAAGCTCACTATTCACGGCGTAACGCAAGACGTGACGATTCCTGGCACGATTGAAAATGCCGGTGGCAAAATCACTATGAAGGCCAAGTTTATGGTGAAACTCGTAGATTATAAAATAAAGATTCCCCAACTGCTTTGGAAGAACATTGCCGAGCAAGTGGAAGTAACAGTAGAATTTAACTATACCGCACTATGAAGAACATTTTTACGATTTTATTTTTAATGTCAGTAGTAAGCTTACAGGCTCAGGACGACCTGATGAAAGAATTGGAACAAAATAAGAAGCCGGAAACCAGCTACGTAGGCCAAACCTTTAAGGGAACCCGTATCGTCAACGGACAATCAGTGGAGACGAAAGGCAAGGGCGAACTCGAATTCATTTTTGCGCACCGTTTTGATAAAATTAATTCAGGAAGTTATAATGCTTTCGGATTTGATGGCTACGCAATTGTTCGGCTTGGTTTGGAGTATGGAATCACCGACCGCCTTGGTGTATCTGTTGGCCGGACTTTTTATGGTGGTAATAAAATGGTAGATAGCTATGTTCGGTATAAGGTCGCCAGACAAAGCACAGGAGCAAATAGTTTTCCGGTTACGATCACCGCCATAGGCACAGTCACCTATCAGGCGTTTCCCAATGCTGCCGACGCGGCCCAGTTGGGTATCCCGCTTCCCAGCACATCAGACAGAATGGGTTACGTTGCCGAAGTTCTTTTCGCCCGGAAATTCTCATCTACATTCTCGGCTCAGGTCACACCCATTTTTGTACACAGAAACGCCGTCAATAAATCGATTGAGAATAATGATGATTATGCCGTTGCCTTTGGCGGCCGTTATAGGTTAACCCGCAGTTTTTCGTTGATTGGTGAATATTACACCAGACTGAATGCCAATTCAAATTCACCGTACTATAATTCAGCGGGCTTGGGTGTAGATATTGAAACCGGAGGACACGTATTTCAATTGGTATTCACAAATAGCCTTGGGCTGAATACACAAACTATCGTGACACAAACGGGCGGCCCCAATGACGGTAATTTGGGCAAGGGCGATGTTCACTTTGGGTTTAATATTACCCGCACGTTTCAGGCAGGAAAAAGAAAACAATAAGCCGGCCTGATTTGAGGTTTTTAATGATCCTGAGCTAATCCAAGCCTTAACCACTTGCTGCTATTTTCCATCATCGGTTATCTCTGTCTGACAATCGGTATTGGGTATGTGGCCTCTCGGAAGGTCAAAAACGCTGGTGATTTTATGTTGGCTGGCCGCAGCCTGCCGTTGGCGCTTAGTTCGGCTGCGTTGTTTGCTATCTGGTTTGGATCAGAAACCGTCTTTGGCGCCTCCGCCGAATTTTTAAAAGGTGGCTTGTACTCTGTTATCGAAGATCCGTTTGGCGGTGCGTTGTGTTTAATTCTCTTTGGCCTTTTTTTCGCCCGCAAGCTGTACAATATGAACCTGCTTACGCTGGGCGATTTCTTTGAAGTTCGCTACAGCAAACGAACAGAGCTTGTAGCGAGCTTTTTTCTGGCTCCACCTTATGTGGGTTATATCGCAGCGCAGTTAGTAGCAATGGGGCTCATCCTCAATATTGTTACAGGCTTGCCGGTGTGGCAGGGAGCGGTCATCGCAGCAAGCGTAGTTACATTTTATACTTTCATTGGCGGCATGTGGGCCATTTCAGTCACTGATTTTTTTCAGAGTATTGTTATTATCATTGGCTTGGTGACACTCGCTGTAATTCTCGCCTTAAAATCGGGTGGCGTTGTAAAAGTTTTTAATGAAATGCCTGCGGGGACTTTTCGGTTTTTACCTAAGCCAGAATTTAAAGAAGTCATCGTTTACATCAGTGCCTGGTCAGTGCTTGGGCTTGGCTCGTTGCCATCACAAGATGTATTTCAGCGCGTCATGTCGTCTGGCTCGGTGAAGGTGGCAATACGCTCGTGTTTCATCGCTGCCGCTCTTTATTTAAGTGTGGCAATGCTGCCTCTGTTTATCAGCACTTGTGTAAAACACTTATACCCCGATTTTTCCCAAGGCGAAGCACAACTGGCCTTACCGCGTATGGTTCTGGCGCATACTAATATTTTTATTCAGGTGTTGTTTTTTGGTTCGTTACTTTCTGCAATCATGAGCACGACGAGCTCAGCCATGCTGGCGCCGGCAGCGATTTTTTCGGAGAATCTTATCCGGCCACTAATGAATAATAAATTGAGCGATAAACAATTGCTGCTTACAACCCGTTTATGTGTGCTGGGCTTCAGTGTTGCTGCAACGGTGATGGCTTGTTTGCGTACCAATATCTACCACTTGGTTGGCGAATCTTCCATCCTCAGTTTGGTCTCTTTGTTTGCTCCGCTGGTGATGGGCCTGTATTGGAAAAGAGCTAATAGTATGGGTGCCTTACTGGCAATGGTATGTGGTACTGTCACTTGGGCGATATTTGAAATTTATGAGTCGGGCTGGCCCAGTCTATTACCAGCTACAATTGTTAGTTTTGCAGCAATGATTTTTGGAAGTTTATTGTTAAAGAAAGATAACTCAGCAATTTTAAAATGATAAAGATCGAACTCTCCCGTCTGGATAATGACTTCAACATGGAAGCGGTGAACGACACTGGGAACAAAATCCTATTGGATGGCTCACCTGCCGATGGCGGGCACAACCGCGGCATGCGGCCAATGCAAACGTTACTTGCCGCAATGGGAGCCTGCAGTGCTATTGATATTGTAAGTATTTTACGCAAACAACGCGAAGAACTTAAAGACATCAAGATTACAGTGACCGGCGAACGCCAAAAAGATGTTACGCCTTCGCTTTACACGGAAGTTCATGCGCACTACAAACTCTTCGGAAATATTGATCAGGATAAGGCACAAAAAGCAGTGAGCCTGTCGGTGGAAAAATATTGCTCGGTGGCAAAAACACTGGAGAAGACCGCGAAAGTGACCTACAGTTTTGAAATTCTCAAATAGCTACAATACTTAAACGCATAACTAACACCATGGCCGGGAAGAAAAGAAATTTTGAGACTGATGCCGTTCGTACACAAAACGAACGAACTCCTTTTCGGGAGCATTCTACTCCATTGTATTTAACATCCAGTTTTGTTTTTGAAGATGCAGAACAAGCACGAGCTCTCTTTGCCGATGAAGTTCCGGGAAATATATATACTCGTTTCTCCAACCCTAACAGCACCGAGTTCATTGAGAAGCTTTGTTTGCTTGAAGGCACTGAGGACGGAATTGCTACGGCATCTGGTATGGCAGCAATGTATATTAGCATGGCGTCATTGTTAAAAGCCGGCGATCATGTACTTGCATCCCGGTCCGTATTTGGCTCGACTCACCAGATACTTAATGTCATTTTTCCAAGGTTTAACATTGACTATTCTTATGGTGACCTAAGTAATCCGGACTCATGGGAAAAATTGATTCGCCCTAATACAAAAATGATTTTTGTTGAGACACCATCCAATCCGGCTCTGGACATTATCGACTTGGAGTGGCTGGGTAAACTTGCCGATAAGCATAAGCTTATTTTAAATGTTGATAATTGTTTCGCCACTCCCTATTTACAAAACCCGGCTCAGTGGGGAGCGCATCTGGTAACGCACTCTGCTACCAAATTCATTGATGGACAAGGTCGGGTAATCGGAGGAGCTGTATTAGGTAAGAAGGAGTTAATTAAAGAAGTGCGATTTTTTGCGCGACATACCGGCCCGTCGATGTCGCCATTCAATGCCTGGGTCTTATCCAAGAGCCTTGAGACATTGGCTGTGCGAATGGAGAAGCATTGTGCAAATGCATTGGAGCTTGCACAATGGCTGGAGAAAAGGAGCGAGGTAAAGTATGTCAAGTATCCTTTTCTTGCTTCGCATCCGCAATATGCCTTGGCAAAGAAACAGATGCGATTAGGCGGAGGTGTGGTGACTTTTGAAATTAATGGAGGTATTGATGGTGGCAGGAGATTTCTGAATTCGTTAAAAATGATTTCGCATTCTGCCAACCTTGGTGACACGAGAAGTATTGCTACGCATCCGGCTTCGACAACTCATTCGAAATTAACAGATGCCGAGCGCGAGGCCGTTGGCATTACGCCCGGACTCATCCGTGTGTCTGTGGGGCTTGAAAACATGCACGATGTGATTGCCGATATTGAGCAGGCATTTAGTAAAACCTAAGAACTAACCTTCGGGATTCCTTTAGGGCAGAAGCAGTTCATTAATGTCTGATTCAATTCTGGCTTTCAGCCATTTGTTTTGGTGCTCGCTTAATTCATTAAGAATGTTATTGTTGCTTTCATTAAAATCGAAAAGAACATCGCGCAAAAATTCATTTTTTATATCCTGCATTCTCTTTTCATTTTGCAGGTCAATAGCTCCTATTTTAGAGATTGCACTATTCAGCCTGTTTTGAGTTAGGTGCTTCCTCAAATCAGTCAGGAGAAAAGAAAGTTCTTCGAGATGAGATGACACGTTTGGAGTATAAGACCATTTCTCGGCTTCATGAAATTTTTCTTCCTCATCGAATTCCGGATTCTTTACTTTTAGAATCGGCCTCGGGTTTTGCTGAAGAACGCTTTGATGATTTAATGGCTTGATTACCACGCCTTCAATCAGGTTATTTTCCAATGCCGGGAGGCCTAATTGAGACGGAACCTGAGAGTTTATTCTGATATTGAAATTTAAGGCGTCATTTAATTTTCCTGAAAACAGTATTTTGGCATGAACCAGATTGAACTTTTCAAAATAAGAAATAGCTTTTTGGTAATCCAAATAGGACTTGGCTTGGGTATTATGAAACCCAAGCGCAATGTCAAATGCATAAAACTCAATTGTTGGAGAATAATAGATGCCTGTTTGTATTGCCTGAATATTAGTGTCCAGATTTACATTCGAATGCGGATATTTTCCACCAAAGAGTTCCCCATATAGCACATACTTATCGGCCTTAAAGTCATGACTTAGCTCTTCAAATAACCTGATTACATTTTCTTCAATCCTGCTAACGATCAACTGAAATCCAAAGAAGTCGTCGGTCCACTTTATTGGTTCCTTTCTTTTAGCAAAACTGAGGTTCTTATTTTCATAAACGAAACTGAAGTTAGCTCCGTGTACTTTTTCAGTGACAACCCATTTTAATTTAGTTATGTCATGCGCAGCTTTTTCATTTTTGTCAAATGATTTTAAGTTTTTAGATATCTTTTCATACTCCGAAAAATCGCTCATGGAATAAGACTTAGTAAATAGAAAATATTTAGATTAAGAATAGCCAATCGATTTGGGTTTGATCCAATCGACCGGTTTTAATTGTACAGAAGAATTTCCGATTATTTCTTCTTCACCTCAATTCCCAACTCATTCAACTGGGCTTGAGAAATTGTTGAAGGAGTATCGATCATTGTATCACGGCCGGCATTGTTTTTTGGGAACGCAATAAAATCCCTGATCGAGTCTGCTCCGCTGAAAAGTGAACATAGTCTGTCGAAACCAAAGGCAATACCACCGTGCGGAGGCGCACCAAATTCAAAGGCCTCCATTAGAAAACCGAATTGCTTTCTTGCCTCTTCATCGCTGAAACCAAGTTTACTGAACATCAGTTGCTGCGTGGTCCGGTCGTGAATCCGTATAGAGCCACCACCAATTTCTGTTCCGTTCAATACCATGTCGTAAGCATTGGCGCGTACATTTCCTGGGTCTGTATCTAATATGGCAATGTCTTCGCGCTTAGGCGAAGTGAATGGATGGTGCATGGCATTCCATCGTTTCGTTTCCTCATCCCATTCGAACAAGGGAAAATCAAGCACCCACAATGCTGCGAACTTGCTTTTATCGCGCAAGCCAAGTTGACCTGCTACATGAAGGCGTAGTTCACTCAATGCTTTGCGTGTCTTATCTTTTTCTCCGGCTAATATTAAAATCAAATCACCGGCTTCGGCATTAAACTTCTGAGCGAACTTGCTCAGCTCAATTTCGTCGAAAAACTTGTCGATCGAGGATTTGAACGTGCCGTTTGCTTCGCAACGCAGGTAGACCAAGCCCTTGGCTCCCACTTGTGGGCGTTTGACAAATTCAGTGAGCTCATCAATTTGCTTGCGTGTATAGGTGGCGCAACCTTTAGCGCAAATACCCACTACCAGTTGTGCGTCGTCAAAGACTCCAAAGCCTTTGCCTTGTGCTACGTCATTGAGATCCGCAAATTTCATCTCAAACCGGGTATCTGGTTTATCCGATCCATAGTACTTCATTGCATCGGCATAACTCATGTGCGGCACATCTTTCAGCTCAATGCCCTTTACTGCTTTGAAAAGATGACGCACCAATCCTTCAAATGTTTTTAGAATGTCTTCTTGGGTTACAAAAGACATCTCACAATCTATTTGAGTGAATTCTGGCTGGCGATCGGCACGCAAATCTTCGTCGCGAAAGCATTTCACAATTTGATAATACCGGTCAAAGCCCGACACCATCAGCAACTGTTTAAAAGTCTGAGGCGATTGTGGCAAAGCATAAAATTCGCCCGGATTCATGCGCGAAGGCACAACAAAATCGCGCGCCCCTTCTGGTGTGCTTTTAATAAGAATGGGAGTCTCTACTTCGATGAAATTGAGGCTATCAAGATAAACTCTGGTCTGTTGGGCCATTTTATGACGGAGTTGTAAACTCTCACGCACTGGGTTTCTACGCAAATCGAGGTAACGATATTTCATCCTGAGATCTTCACCGCCATCCGTCTCATCTTCAATAGTAAATGGAGGGGTTTTCGATGAGTTCAAAATCTCCAGTAAAGAGACTTTTATTTCGATTTCCCCGGTAGGGATGTTCATATTTTTAGAATGCCGCTCTGCAACCAATCCTTCTACTTTGACTACGAACTCCCTTCCCAAGGTTCTGGCAGTATTTATAAGTGAGGTCTCACTTTTGCCTTCTTCCAAAAATAGTTGAGTTACGCCATATCTGTCGCGCAGGTCGATCCAAAGCAAACTCCCTTTATCGCGGGTACGTTGCACCCATCCCGTAAGGGTAACTTGTTTATTTACATCGCTAATCCGCAGTTCACCGCAAGTATGTGTACGAAGCATTGGTATTCTTATTAATTTCGAACCGCGAATTTAGTTAAATCGGTAATAGAATTGTAAATCGAACGTTGTAAAAAGAAATTATTCATGAAGATATTAGTCCCGTTCTTCCTATTGCTTTCTGTTGGGTTTGCACCCACCAAATTGGTGAAGACCAAAATCACGAATGACATCACGGTGTCATTGCCCACCACTTTGATGCCGATGACGGAAGAGGATATTGTACAGCGCTACCCGTCAGTTCGTGCACCACTTGGCGCATTCACAAACAAAAACAGGGATTCTGATTTTAGTGTAAATATCTCTGCTACTCAATGGCCTGACTCAGATATTGAATTGGCGGCTAAGTTTTTTAAGTCGGGGATACAAAACTTGTATGATAGGGTTGACATGATCAATGGTGGCATCCAAATCATTAACAAAAAGCAATTTATTTTTTATGAGTTTGAGTCGCGCGTCAATGGTAATAAACTCATGGAAGGTGAGCGCCAGCCTATTTTTCGTTACTCGTATGTTCAGTATTACATTGGAAAAGACCGCACCCTAGTGTTTGCCTTTAACTGCGCTAAGGATCACCGAGCCGAGTGGCAGGAAACTGTACGTGCGATGATGAAATCTGTAAAAGTAAAGTAAGTTCGTTAGCAGTTATTGGTTGACCGCTTATTCACACTATCGCCGATGTCTATCTTTTAACTAAGTATTCAGGGATTTTCACACCAGTCTTCAAATCAGGATCGGGGATAGGAGCGCGGTGTTCGATTTTTAATGGGACCACCCCAGCCCAAACATCCATTGAATAGTCCTCTTCGTCATCTTTGGGTGGGCCAGTACGGACTTTTGCAGAAGCTTCTTTTATTTCGATTGATAAGAGCATGGTCGTTTTCCATTCATTTTCGGTTGGCTTACGCACATCGTTCCATCGGCCACGGCACATTTTTTCAGTAAACGCTTCAAGTGCGTCATACAACTCATCTTTGCTTTCCACCAATTGAGGTTCGCCAAAAATCACTACCGAACGATAATTTACGGAATGATGGAACGCAGAGCGCGCCAACACTAATCCGTCCATCAACGTCACGCTCACGCAAACCGATTGTTTTTTGTCCCGAAGCTCACGCATGTAAAAACTACCAACTGAACCATGGATGTAGATTTTATCCTCAATCCTCACAAAGCCTGTGGGGATTTGAAAAGGCTGACCTTCGCGCACATAAGCCAGTGTACAAAACAATGCTTCATCTAAAATTTGAAAGACAGCCTCTTTGTCGTACACGCCCCGTTTGGGAAGCCGCGTGATTTCGGTTTTATCGGTAATAGGAAACTTGCTCATGTCCATGATGATAGGATTAAGAAGTAATTAAATGTGAGGAATAATTTGAATGGCCTTGGAAATTTTCAGTCCTCAACCATTCAAATTCAGATATTATTTTATGTAATGGTTCCATCCGTGCACGTCAGGTTCGTGGCCCATGCGGATGTCATTCAGTTTTTTCTTTGCACGTAATTGAAAACTCGTCGGTGTCACAGCAGGCAACTCATAAACTCTTCCATGAATGCTGATGGCAGCGATCGGGCTCACTACGGCTGCCGTGCCCACGCCAAAAGCTTCGGTAAGTGTTCCGTTTTTAAAGCCTTCTTCAAGTTCGGCTATGCTCACTTTACGTTCTTCCTTTTCAATACCCAGCGATTGGGTCAACGCAAGAATAGAGTTACGGGTGACACCATCAAGCAGAGAGGTAAGAAGCCCTGGCGTAACCAATTTTCCATTGAGGACAAACATGACGTTCATAGCGCCAGATTCGTCAATATACTTGTGCTCTTTGGCGTCTGTCCAAAGTACTTGATCAAAACCTTGTTTCTGTGCTAGCATGGTTGGATAGAAGGCGCCACCATAGTTGCCGGCACATTTAGCATAACCGGTTCCACCCTCGGCAGCGCGTACATATTCTTCTTCCACTTTCACACGCACAGGCTTTGTAAAATAAGGAGCCACCGGGCAAGTGAGAATGACAAAACGATACTCATCTGAAATCTTAACTCCGAGGCGTGACTCGGTAGCGAACACGAATGGACGAATGTAAAGCGAAGAGCCTTCGGCAGTAGGTATCCACGGCTCATCTAATTCTACCAAAGAGGAAAGACTGGTGATGAACATTTCTTCGCTTACAGAAGGCATACACATACGCTCAAGCGATTTATTCATTCGCTGATGATGACGCTGTGGACGAAAAATACTGATTTGTCCGTTTTTATTTTTGAATGCCTTCATGCCTTCGAAAATCGACTGCCCGTAATGTAAAGCGAGCATCGCCGGTGACATCAACATTTCGCCAAAGGGAACAATTTTTGGTTCCTGCCATTCTCCGTTCTTATAGTCAGCCACTACCATGTGGTCGCTGATGTAAGTGCCAAAGCCGAGATTAGAAAAATCAACCGTGGACAAGCGCGATTTCTTCACGCGTTCAATCTGAATAGGTGCGGTCATTACGGCCATATTAATTGGGTTTTGTTGTGTAAAAATACTTTAGTTTGTTACCAAATGAAAATTCATTTTTGAATATACCTCAAGCAGTGCTTGCCATGTAATTTCAATATCTTTTTCGGTTGTCATCCAGTTGCTAAAAGCAGCACGTATTCCAGGCTTGCCCTGATAAACAGTAGGTGTAAAAAACGCCCGACCATCGGCTCTTACCGCATTCAAAAAATCCTTGATAATTTCCGAAGACACATTTTCCTGAGCGAGTGTAAAGCAGATCACATTCATCCTTACAGGAGCCAGAAGTTTAAATTGTTCAGACGAATCAATTTTTTGACCAAGAGCTTGAGCGAGAGAACAGTTTCTTTCAACAATTTCCGCATGGCCTTCCTTTCCGTATGCCATAAGAGAAAACCACGCAGGCAGAGAGCGCCAACGCCTGGAGTTTTCGGGTGTGTAGTGATAAAAGTCAGGACTTAGTGCAGGATCACCTAAATAGGCGGCACTGTTTTGAAATACTGTCATCTGTAGATCCTTGTGACGTGTGAATTGCATTGCAGAATCATATGGAACATTGAGCCACTTGTGAGCATCAATGCAAATTGAGTCGGCATGGTTTACTCCACGCATCAAATGTTTGTACTTATCGGATGCCGCTGCAAAGCCACCGAAGGCTGCATCTAAATGCAACCAGAAGCCGTATTTCTGCTTCAGCAGGCCAATGGCTTCAAGATCATCGAAATCGACAGTATTTACAGTTCCGGCATTAGCTACTACGATTATTGGATTAGCCTGATGCTCTTGCTTTAAGAAATTTTCAAGCTTATCAATGTCAATGGCTTCGTGGCCAGGAAGTGTATCTATTTTTATTAATGACTTTCTCCCAAGCCCGAGCATCGATAATGATTTATAAATGCTGGAGTGAGGTGTGCCACTTATAATTTTAAAATTCAAATTTGAAAGCCCTTGTTCAGCTACGTTAATGCCTGCCTTTTCGCCAGCCCACTGTCTTGCCAAGGAAAGGCCAACAAAATTTGACATCGTAGCACCTGTTACGAATGTGCCGAAATAGTCGGGATCGATTCCGAATAGCTGTTTTAAAAAGTGCAATGTTACCCGCTCCAATTGTGGTGCAACAGAGTCGTTGCTTCCGCAGTTATTTTGATCAAGAGCCGAAACCATCCAATCTCCAGCAACTGAAGCGGGAGTAGAGCCGCCCGTTACAAATCCAAAGTATCTCGGCCCTGCACTATTACCAATCTGATCCAAATAGTTTTTTGCGAAATAGTCTATAACTGAATCAGCTCCGATACCATTTTCTGGCAAGTCAATTAATGGCAAGTTTTTTACAGTTCGGCCGGGTGGAAGACTTTGCTGCTTCTCAAAATAGCCCATGGCTGTCTTTACAGTGTTATCAAGAATGGCACGAATACCTTCGCTGTCTTTTTTTAGTAACTCGTTCATAGCTTATCGGGTATCTATTAACCTGCGATGATAATTTATTTGACCAAGGTGATAACCTAAATGGGATGAGAGATGAAATAGGAAATAGCCTGTGGATGTTTTTTCTTTTAACACCAGCAGCGGGTACTCATCCGCCAATTGTTCATCGGTCATAGTTTTTAAAACTTTGTCGACTACTACAACCGTCTCTTCAACCATTCGTACCAATTCTTTTTGAGGAATATTTTTGGAGGCGAACTCCGCATCGCGGTTCCTGACATAACCGGTTTTGCCAATCACTGTTCCGATGAAATGATTCAGATTACCTACCAGGTGCAGACAAAGGTTTCCGGCTGAGTTGGCAATCTCTTTTTCAATTTTCCAAAGGTTTTGCTCGTGGCGATAAAGGGCAATTTCGTCCTTCAATTTCTCAAGGTCTTTGATAAATACTTTTCTCAGTTCTTGAATTATCATGGATTATTGATTAGTGATTTTAATTGATTACGGTTGGCTTATGATGAACAGGAAAGTTAACCGAGCGGGCAATGAAGCATAGTTTCTCAGCCTGATCATGAAGCTCTATTGCTCTCTCATTCATCGAACTGTCTTTCACTTTTACTTCCGGATTCAATGTTACTTCGGCAAGCTGACCGCTGCCGTCAGGGTTTTCCACCATCGTGCCGGTTGCGTTGTCGCTATATTCTAAAACTACAACTCCATTAATAGCACACACATGCAGGTATGACAGCATGTGACAAGAAGATAAAGCAGCAACAAGCAACTCTTCAGGATTATATCTTGCCTTGTCACCACGAAAATGCGGATCGGAGGAGGCTAGCAGGTTTGGTTTGCCTTCAGCTGAAATCAGGTGATTGCGGGTGTAGGCACGATAATCTGAAGTACCGGTTCCTAAATTACCAGTCCACTCAATGTTTAGCGAGTAATGATGTTCCTTGTTCATGAGTTTAGTGCACTGATTATTTCATTGATTCTGACTAAATGATGATCATCATGTTCAGCATCAAACCACGCAAGGTCCACGGGCGTCATTTGTACTTTAAGTCGTGGGTGCAACGATGATTTTTGCAACTGCCCTTCCGTAAGTGTTTGATATTTTCTTATGTTTTCTGTTCGAGACTTTCTTAACAAGTCGATTACCTTTTCGATTGGCCATGTGCTATAATCCTTAGGTTCAAAGACGGCCGGGGACATTATTGGTATGCCGGCGGTCATTTCATCAACGCGCTTGTTACCAATTCCGTCTACTTCAGCTAAATGACCAATGTTCTCTTTGACCGACCATTTTCCATTTAATTTTTCTGAAAGCATTTTATCGTTGATGCCCCTCACTTTTTGCTCTACGCGAATTACAGTGCCGCTCAAACGTTCAAGGAAATACGGAAGCATTTCGGCAGTGTAACCAAATTTCAGATTTCGTTCAAACCAGGGGAGGGCCATTTATATTAAATGTTAATTGGTTAATAGTTAATCATTGTGAGAGCCTTGTCAGTTTCAATTCCATTTTTATGTCACTTCTTTTATATGGCCCGTCAAGCGGAATTTCTACAAATCCTAGTTTTTTATATAACGCAATGGCGGTTTTCAATTTCGTGTTGGAGTACAAAATGATTTTGTCCGCCCCTGCCTCTTTCGACCATTGTATGGCTGCTTTGGCGACTGCCTTTCCTATCTTCTTGCCTTGAAACTTTTCATCCACGGCCATCTTCGTAAATTCATAAACTTTCGGTGCAACAAGTTTTATGGCAGCTGTACCTGCAATTTCTTTATCATAGGTTCCTATTAAAATTGTGCCTCCTGTTTTCAAAATATGATCTTCAGGATTTTGTAACACTTCGAAGTCAATTGGTTCCATCCAAAAATATTTTTCAATCCATGTGCGGTTTAGTTTTTCAAACCACGGCTGGTGTTCGGGCCTGTAATTTATTACTTCGATAGTTGGGCCTTCCATGAATTTTTCAATTGATAGCCTTTGTTGACAATATAGATGCCAAGCAACGTGATTCCGATGGCAGCCAATATCCCTGCATTTAGTTTCTCATCCAATACCAACCATCCAAGGATTACGGCAATCACAGGATTGATATACGCATACAGTGATACAATCGTCATGGGTAAATGGCCGATGGCATAGAAGTAACAAGCGTAAGCTGCCACCGAACCTACAAGTATCATATAGGATAATGAGATTACTATTTCGGAAGTCCATTGAATGCCTGTATAACTATCAAAAATTAAACTCAACGGAATGAGGAACAGCCCGCCGAACAACATTTGCAAGCCGGCATTCATGAATGGATCTGTTCCTGTGTTTTTCTTTTTCACCCACATCGTGCCTATTGCCCAACTCAGGTTTGCCAGGAAAATTGCAATGATACCCGTGATGTATTCAGGGTTATAAAACTCTATGAGGTGTTCTTTAAAGATTAGTGCAATACCGCCGAGGCCGGCAAGTAAGCCAAAGATGATTAAGGCCGTGGGGCGCTCTTCACGATTCACTGTAAGATTGATGATAACTGTCCAGATGGGCATCATCGAGCAGATAACAGCAGCTACACCGCTCGAGACATTTACTTCTGCCCAACCCACGATACTGATTCCCAGCGTACACATCAATAGTCCGCCAACAGCTTGATTGAAAACGACCTTACCTGATGGAATTTTTTTACCGGCTGCAAGCATGATAGCAGTGAGAATAGATCCGGCGAACAAAAACCGAATTACCGAGAAAAGAAATGGAGGAAATTGAGTCACACCGATACGCAACACAAGGTAAGTAGTGCCCCATAAAACACACACGGCACCCAGAGCGAGATAAGCGAGTAGTTTTTTATTTTCCATTGCTGTTATAAAATATGGTATTGAATGGCGAACACGATTATGCCAACGATAATCCCTGCGGCGATTAGCCATACTCGCTTTGATCGGATTGCGTTGCTGAACATAGTTCAAATTTTCCCAAATAAACGGATTCATAACAGTTTCAGTTTTAATAATGTTAACCAGATCAGTTTTGACTTTACTTTTCTTTTGAAAATGATAAATCGGGTTTTAGAAAATTCTGTTTAGCGTGGAATTACTTCATAATGTTTTTTCAATAGGTGAAGTGAATTCATTTTATCTTGTGCTTTTAATTTGCCAGAAATTAAAATTGTAGAGACCAACCATGACTTACACACTCGATCTGTTCGCAATTTTTATCTTTCTCGGGATCGTACAGGCTGTTTTTCTCTCTTTGTTTTTCTTTTCAAAAGAAAACAGGAAGATAGAAGCCAATGTCTATGAAGGATTAATGGTGATGAGCATGGCAGGTTGCACCTTCGAAATCTTTCTATGTTATACCGGCTATATTATGAAGTGTTTGTGGCTGGTCGATTTTTCGGAGTCACTTGCCTTTGTTATCGGGCCGGCCTTCTATCTTATGGTGATTAGCCTGATCCATGGCAAGACAAGCAAAACCCGCTACTATCATTTTATAGTTCCGCTGTTGTGGTTGCTTCTTCAGATTCCGTTCTTAATTCAGTCAGATGATGTTAAGTTCAACGCATGGATTGGGGCGTATCATCCTCCTGGGTTGCACTTTAGGGATACACACTCGGCCTATGCCGGCGATTTATTCAGTAACCCAAGCCATGCTGAGCTTATCCTGATTCATTTGAGTATCTACATGGTCCTTGGGTTGATTGCAACTGTCAAAGCCTTTCGCGTAAAGAAGGAATCCTTCTGGCGCGCTCAGCATATCACTTTTGCAAAGTTGCGCTCAAGAGTAGTGCAGACTGTGTTCGTTATTTTTCTGATATTTATCGTGAAGCTTTTTAACCCTGATGACACAGGTGACCATCTTTTTGCAGCCTACATTTCTATTCCAATCTACTTAATAAGCTTTCAGGCTATCCGTCAGTCGGGTTTCTTCAAACAACCTTCTCTTACCGACCCGCAGAAATACAAAAGCTCTTCGGTAACTGCTGAGCAGCAGAACATGCTCTTACAGAGATTGAATGAGATTATGGCCCTGGAGAAACCTTTTTTGAAACCGGATTTCTCCTTGCCGGACCTAGCCGGTCAAATGAAGGTGTCTGTTCATCAGCTTTCGCAGATTATTAATGACGGACTTGGCAAAAGTTTCTTTGAGATGACTGCCGAATTCCGCATCGAGGAAGCCAAACGGTTGTTAAAGGCAAAATCTAATATAAAAATCGAAGAGATCGCTGAGGAGGTAGGCTACAACTCCAAGTCATCATTCAATACTTCTTTCAAAAAGATTACCGGCAAGACCCCGAGTGAGTGGCGAGGGTGATTTCCTGGCTCTGCCAGCGTTCGACTTTATAAAATCGCCATTCCAGACTATAAAAACAGCCTTACTTTGGTAAGAAGCCTCCGTTATTTGTTCAAAAAATAAAACATTTATGAGCCAACTAATAACCAATACCGATCAATTATCAACAAGACGCCACGACCTCGACTGGCTGCGTCTTATTGCCATTATCATTCTGCTTTTCTTCCATACGGGCATGCTGTTCAACATGTGGGGCTGGCACATCAAAAACAATGAGACCTCTGCTTCTTTTCAATATTGGATGATTTGGTCTCATTATTTCAGGATGCCCCTGCTCTTGTTTATTTCTGGTGCGGGCACATTCATGGCGCTTGGCAAACGTACTCCCCGACAATTCAGACGTGAGCGCTTTCGTAAACTGTTCATTCCGCTCGTCTTTGGAATGTTTGTAGTAGTACCTCCACAGATTTACTATGAACACATTAAAGACTATAACGGCTACTGGGATTTCTATAAGACGGTTTTCAACTTTGTTCCATATCCAAAAGGAAGCCTTAGCTGGCATCACTTGTGGTTTATACTATACCTGTTGATCTATTCCTTGTTGGCTTTGCCATTGTTGAAATATCTGCGGTCAGAGAAATCAGAGAAATTTAAACAAGGAGTTTTCAGGCTTCTTTCAAGCCCGGCTGGACTTCTGTTTATTCCTGCCGTCATTATGTTGGTTACACAAATAATATTGCGTCCCTTCTTTCCTGAAGAGACCCATGATCTTGTAAAAGACTGGGCTTTTTTCACTTTCTATTTTTCGTTTTTCATTTTCGGCATTCTATGCTATTCTAATTCCAACTTGTGGACAGCCATAGGGCAAAACCGCAAGTCGTTACTTGTAGCATTACTCTTCGCGCTCATTCCGTTTTATACTTGTTACTTTCACTTTCGCGAATTGATCACTTTGCCATGGAGCATGGACACAGTAGGAACTATTTTTGATGTGGCGGCAATTTTTGTAAGCTGGTTCACCGTGATTACAATAATAGCTTATGGTCAGCATTACCTTAATAGACCTCACCGCTGGCTGTCGATTGCAAACGAGGGGCTATACCCGTTTTATATACTTCACCAGACGGTAATCATTGCAATTGGCTATTACATTTGTCAATTGCCATGGAGCATTGCAGCTAAGTATTGGAGTGTCAGTTTTCTTACACTGTTCAGTTGTATTGCTTTTTACCTGATACTGATCAGGCCATTTAATGTAATGCGACTTTTATTTGGAATGAAATCGAAAAGCAAATGATCTTGTTTTGATCTCCGATGTTAAAGAGAAATTATATCTTTACCAATGAGACATTGTCGACGATGGAAAACATGAATTCAATTATTTGCAAATCGTGTAAGCAACCTGGTGCCGGCAATTATTGCTCTAACTGTGGTCAGACACTTAGCATCAAGCGAATATCCTTCAAAACTTTGATCAAGGAGGTAATCCATTTCTTCACTCATTTGGATAAGGGGATCCTCTACACGATAAAGCAGCTCATTAAAAACCCAGGCAGGATGCAACTGGCTTACATTGAAGGTGATCGCAATAAACATCAGAAGCCATTTGCTATGTATTTTGTTTGCGCAACGCTAATAGGTCTGATTTTATACTGGATAAATATTTTGTTGGCAACGTATTATCAGGCCGGTAACGCCGGTGAGGAGTTTTTCTTCCATAAGTATATGGTTGCGTTCTTGTTATTGGCGATACCTTTCTCAAGCCTGATCACCTATCTGTTTTTCTTTTCCTCGAAGTTTTATTTCTCGGAAATAGGAGTGATGCAACTTTACACGGTGTCGATGTTTTTCCTGATAGTGATTGCCGCTAATTTGTTGCGATTGATTTGGCCGCAACTGGAGACTAGATATATTGAACTTCCGGCGATAGTGATTTATAATACAATCACATTTGTGAATTTTTTTACCGGTGCCAAATGGAAAATAGTTGTTAAGAGTATCCTATGCTCAACAATCTTTTTTCTTGCAGTAACTTATCTGCAGGATTTTATAGTCGAAAATTACTCACATTAATCACACTGCTCAATTGCTGTAGTCTATTGCCTAAGCAGATTTTTTTAACCCATTCACCAACATATCAGCCAGTTGCTGGCCAAGTGACAGGGAATCGATATTACTGCTTGGATCATACCATAGCGGCATCCAGTTGAGAGAGGAAAATAGTGTCATCACCGCCAATTTTTTGTCGATGTTGCTTTTGAACTCACCCTTATTGACGCCTTCTTCAATA
>JABDGP010000012.1 GCA_013285945.1 Bacteroidota bacterium
CATCAAGAGCATTTACGAAAAACTGCAAGTCCATTCTCAGACAGAAGCCGTAGCCAAAGCGCTTAACGAAAAATTAATCAAGCCAACGGGTTTTCACATCCCTTAGAATTCCTTTCACATATTCATGTGATAGTGCAGGCTTCAAATTAGAAGAACTTTGTAGTTACTTATTAAGTGCTGCAAATAATAAAATCCACCGGCCCGATCTTCTAATTCTTCACCAGAAATTTCGATAACCCTTATGATCCGAACAAAGATGTCATTGATTGTCAAGATTGTTGGACTTGTTTTTTATTTTCTGTTAATGTTTTTCCTTTCGAAAGCACAGGTATCCAGTGATTTTTCGAGCAATGCCGATGGATGGACTGTGTTTAATGGCTCGACTGGTGCATCCGGACCGCCCACTTATAATTCAACGGGTGGAAATCCGTCGGGAAACATTTCTTATTCGATTTCTACGGTTTCTACTAACCTCTATTGGGTAGCCCCGTCAAAATTTAATGGTAATCTCAGCAGAGCTTATAATCAAACATTGACTTTTGACATGCTGCAGTCCGTTGCCGGAGCTGATAACTCCCAAAACGATGTAGAGATAATCAGCGGCACAACAACTTTGGTTTATCAGTTGCCTGCCAAGCCCGGAACAACATGGACATCCTATTCCATTAGCTTAAATGAAACCCTTTGGCACAATGGCTGTGCTACCTGTTCTGCTCCAAGTCAAATTCAAATGAAACAAGTTCTGGCCAATGTGGGAAATCTGGAGATCAGGCTTAAATATTCTGCAATCAGCACCGGCTACATAGCCCAACTTGACAATGTTGTATTGAACATGATTGCCCTCGGAACCCCGCCGACCGTCTCTTCATTCACGCCAACTTCAGCACTTGCCGGCGCGACAGTAACAATCTCAGGAACAAACTTTAACACCACTGCCGTACAAAATCAGGTTTATTTTAAAGGAGTAAAAGCCACGGTAACTAATGCTACAGCAACTCAACTGACGGTTACAGTTCCAAAGAGTGCAGCTTTTGGCCCGATAACAGTTGTGAATCTTGCCACCAACCTGCAAGCAACTAGTGTACAAAGTTTCAATCCATTATTTGACAACAATAAAGATTTTGGGTCTCGTATTATTCCCGCTTCAATGGCCCCGGGTTACAATACTATTGTACCAATGAGTTCGTCGGCTTCGAATGGCTTCGGTGCTATGGACAAAGGCGACCTTGATGGTGATGGCTGGATAGATTTAGTAACCACAGAAACTTCAACTACAAAAATTTATGCGTTCAGAAATTTGGGAACAGGTGGCACTGTAAGCGCAGCCTCATTCGGCCCTGCGATTACGCTTCCAAATTTTGCTTCAATACCGGGAGGATCTCCGGCGCTGAGTCAAATAGCGATTGTCGACATAGACTCCGACGGCAAACTGGATGTAGTGGCACTGTGTAACAGCTACTATACCGGGCTTTTCGCAATTTTTACCAACACAAGTTCATTGGGAAATATTTCTTTCAGTGCTCCCCAATACTTTGCTTACAATAATGTGCCAACGGCTGGATATATGTCGGTAGGAGATTTGGACGGTGACGGACGCATTGATCTGGTAAGTACTACCGGAACATCCCCTGGAAACGTCTGGATTTGTCAAAATCAAAGTACGCCAGGCAATATAGATTTTGCTTTTGGAGTCACTATCAGCGGTGCATCTACAAGCGGCTATAGCCAGGTTGTAATCGGCGATCTCACCGGCGATGGCAAGCCGGAGATTGTTTGCCCAGGATACAATGCAACCAATCTTTCCATCTATCAAAACAATTCTACACCCGGTACAATTTCTATGGGCGCTGTATTTGCAGTACCGTCGGTAGTCTCTTACACAAACCAGCTCGCCATGACCGATTTTGATGCAGACAATAAACTGGATATGGCATGGAGTACATACGGTGCACAATACGTTTATTTAACCAAAAACCTATACTCTGGAGGAGCTTTTAGTCCAGCCTCGTTTGGCTCGACTATTCAAATAACTAATACATTGTCTGACCCACTCGGCATTGCTGTTGGTGATATGAATGCCGATGGCAAACCGGATGTGGTCTTGAGTGGCTATACCGACCTTGCGATTTTACAAAACGTTGGTTCGGCAGGAAATTTAAGTTCGTCTTCTTTTACTCCAACTACTTTATTTCAGGGAAGCGCTACCGGTGGAGACATTTTCGGGATAAGTCCTGTCGTTGCTGACTTGGACGGCGATAATAAGCCGGAGGCAATCTTTGTCACTTCAGGAGGCAGTTTGCCAGCAGGCATGACCGGCATTTACATTTATCACAACGAAAGCTTTCAGCCGCAGGCGATCACATCTCTTAGTGCCAATAGTGCCGCGAGCGGGAGTACTGTCACTGTCAATGGAAATTATTTGAATACACACGGCGATACTCCACAAGTCTTGGCCGACGGAATGGTGAGCACACCCTCGAATGTTTCCAACACCTCACTTCAGTTTACTGTGCCAACTGGTTTCGATGCCAACCGAATTTCAACAACACTTCATGGACTTTCCGCATTTTCCCCAAATCAATTTTACACTCAGCTCAATGGAGGTGCAGGCGGAATAATTAATAGCTCAACTTTCGGTACGAGTGTAGATTATCTACTATCCATAACTACAGCCAACGATGGCTTGACAATAGCCGACTTCGACAAGGACGGGAAACCCGATATTGTAGTCAATGACAACGGCACAGGAAAAATTTATGCAAATACTCTTGCTTCTCCAGGCTCTAACCTTGTAACCGGGTCATTTACTTTGTCAGGAAATACGCTGACGTCGGGATCTCACATGCAAGCTGCCGATCTCGATGGCAATGGCATTATAGATGTTGTCGCAGACACCTATACTTTCCCGGGCACTGGCGCAGCTCCGATTTCATTTGGCGCATTCTCCTACAGTTATATCAGTGGCGTGAAGCGTATAGTAGTTAATCACGATTTTAATTTGGATGGAAAAGCCGAAGTAATCACGTCAAGTTCTGCCAATCAGGTTGTTATCTATGAAAATTTTACAACCAAAGGGCCCTTTGTGTATTCGGGCAGCTTTGCATCGTTTTCTACAACCCCGGTCACCCTTGGCACCTCGGGCATAATCGTTGGTCTTACCGCTGCCGATTTTGATGGCGATGGATTCGATGACATCGCTTATGGTGTTAACAGCACTACTTCGTCGCTCAATGTACTTCGCAACACCGGCTTGAAGCAAACCATAACTACATCTCAGTTTGCGGCTCCTGTTACATTTACCAGTGGGCTCAATCCCCAATACATTACTACAGCCGATTTTGATGGCGACGGGAAAATGGATTTAGCGTTAGCCAATACCGGAAGTGCATTTGTTTCTGTCTATTTGAATACCAGCTCTGTCGGCAACATCAGCTTTACCAGGCAAGATATTACTTCGCCTCTTGGCGCAAACGGAATTGAGGTTGGAGATATTGACGGAGACGGCAAACCTGAAATCATCACGATCAATAACCCATCGGGTGTACTGGGTTCATTTTCTGTTTTTAAAAACAAAAGCACTCCAGGAGCTATTTCATTTTCTGCAGTCGTAACTTATTCATTACCGAATGTGCCTTTTTCACTCGCTATCGCGGATGTCAATCTCGACAATAAAGCCGATGTGATCCTTGCTCGCAATGGTACGGGTGCTGCTAAGGCTACACTTTCTGTTTTTCAAAACCTGATTTCTTTTCCTACCGTAGCAATTGCTCCACAGCCAACCGGTGTTTACTCTGTTTGTGATGGAGCTACACCTACGATCTCTACAGGTGCAACAGGTACTACAAACATTATCTATCAATGGCAGTATTCTCCGGATGGAATTGTTCCGTTCTCTGACCTGACAAATACCGGTGGTTATTCCAATGTCTCTACGTCTTCGTTTACAATTAATAGCACAGGTAACTTTGGAGCGGGAATTTATCGCTGCAAAATCACAGGCGATTATGCCGCCGCGGTTTACACTAATAACGTCTCTTTTACTGTGAATGCGATTCCTACCGCCCCCACTGCGCCTGGTGTAAATAATTGTGGCCCTGGAAGTGTCGTCATCACTGCTTCGGGCGGAACCAATGGACAGTATTTATGGTATGATACCAACGGGCTCATTTCAGGACAAAACAATAATACGTACACCACTCCAGTCATTTCCGCTACAACGACGTATCAGGTAGCCATTTCCAACGGCACGTGTGTTAGCCCGAAGACAGCAGTCACTGCAACAATCAATTCTTTGCCGGCAGGTCCTACAACATCAAATGTTTCCAATTGCGGCAACGGTTCAGTAATGCTTACAGCGCAAGGCGGCACTAATGGAAATTATGTCTGGTATGACCAAAACGCCGCTGTAATCACCGGGCAATCTAATGCTACTTATACAACTCCAGTGCTGTCGGCCAGCACGATTTATTCAGTAGCAATAACAAATGGAATCTGCTCGAGTGCGAGTGTTCCAATTAGCATCACCATCAATACGCTTCCATCTGCCCCCTCAACACAAGGCGCAAGCGGTTGTGCGTCGACACCAATAACATTAACGGCATCGGGCGGAAGCAATGGTCAATACGTTTGGTACATGGTGGCCACTGGCGGAACTGCGATAGCAGGAGAAGTAAACAGCACCTATCAAACTCCATCGCTGACAACAACAACAACGTACTATGTATCTATCACAAATGGCACCTGCGAAAGCACGCGCACTCTGGTAACCGCTACAATTTCTTCTTCTGGATGCTCTGGACCTGTTATTGATACCACACCGCTTGCTACTCAAATCGGGGGTGTAATTACATTGAATTTAGTTCCACTTATATCTACACCCGGCAGCACACTCAATCTTACATCATTACAAGTCGTATTACCGCCGTCAAGCGGAGCCACCGCAACTATCGATGCTAACGGAGTGCTCACCATCACTTACACCGGACTGGCTTTTTCAGGAACGGACAAAATCACGATCAAGGCATGTGACATAAATAACAACTGCACACAGCAAGTTTTCAGTGTAGATGTAACAGGCAACATTACGGTTTACAATGGCATTTCACCCAATGGTGTGAATCCAAAATTCATTATCCAGGACATTGATGTTTTGCCAGAAACAAAAAACAACACCGTTTATATTTTCGATCGATGGGAAAACCTGGTATGGCATGGCTCTAATTATGACAACAACTCGGTAGTCTTTACCGGCAACAGCGACAGTGGTAGCGCACTTCCCTCAGGAGTATATTTTTATAAAATCGATTTTGCCAGTGGTCGCAAAACACAAACCGGATTCATTTCACTTCGAAGACTATAATTCATGAGATATTTTATCACCACTATTTTCATTTCAATATCATTTCTGGCTTCGGCGCAGCAAGATCCTTTGTATTCGCAGTATTTCAACAACCCGATGTTGATCAACCCCGCATTCGCGGGAAGCAATGAGCGTCTGTATGCCGGAGTTGCCTATCGCAGTCAGTGGGCAGGTATTGACGGCGGCCCCACAACATTTAATTTCAACAGTCATATTGCACTGGTAAACAACAAAGTAGGAGTAGGTTTTTTGGCAGTTCAGGATCAACTGGGCGACATTAAGAATACGCAGTATGGAACATCATTCTCGTATCGGATCAAGATGAAGACCTCTACATTTTCATTTGGTATGCAAACCGGCTTTACAAGATATGCTACAGACCCAAATGCTGTAAAAGTACAAGTCAATCCCGATCCAGCTTTTTATCAGTTCACGGAAACGAAATTCAATACCGGTGTAGGTGTTCTTTTGCAAAACGAAAAGTATACACTTAGTCTTTCTGTGCCTCATCTTTTGGCAAACAGTGTAAGTCAGGGCGGAGAAAGTATTCAGGTTTACAGTCAGAATTTCTATATGTACGGAGCTTACGTTTTTTATGTGAACGAACGAGTTCAGTTCAAACCCTCCACATTACTTCGTGCCACCAAAGGCTCTGCTGCGTCTGCTGACGTGAATTGTAATTTTATTTTCAATCAAAAGTACACTGCTGGACTTTTTGCACGCAACCTAAATACGTACGGAACTCTGGTACAAATGGTGATGGACAATTATCGGTTGGGATATATTTTTGAGGTTCCGGGCAAAAGTTCTGCATTGAATTATAATACTCACGAAATAAGTCTGGCCCTTTCCCTGGATGTACTTCGGTCGCACAACCATTCATCCAATGGCCTTTGACTTGCAGAGAGATTAATTTTGAATCGGGATTTCAATATTAAATACGGAACCCTTCCCTACAGAAGAGTCAAGCCGGATAGAACCGTTGAGCTTGTCGAGTGTTTCCTTTACAATATACAGACCCAAGCCAGACCCTTCCGATTTTTCAGAAGCCCGGTAAAACATTTCAAATATCTTTGGCTGATGTTCGGCCGCAATGCCGATCCCGTTGTCTTCAATGCTAATTTTCAAAAGCTTGTCAGCCTCACTGGCTTTAATCGAAATCAGTTGCTCGTCCTGATATGGGTTGCTGTACTTCAGCGCATTTCCGATTAAGTTATTCAGAATCACTTTTAGCCGCGACCGGTCTGAAATGATACTTGCCTGCGGGTCGATAGAATACTTTATAAAAATATCTTCCATGCCGCTTCCAAATTTGAGTCCATCAGAAACTTCTTTTACAAGGTCAAGTAAATTGAAATTTTCAAGACGTATTTCCTGTCTCGCATTTCGCGAATAGTCAATGATCTCGCGAATGAAAGAATCCAGGTCGGCTATCCGGGTTTTCATCATACCAAGGCATTGCTTGATTTCTTCTATATCCTCACTTCGCTGACTAATTTCTATCAATCCCAATACTGAGCTCAGAGGGGCACGCAAATCGTGTGAAGCACTGTAAACAAAGCGGTCCAGTTCCTGATTGGCTTTCGACAGCAATTGATTATTCTGAAAAAGTTCTTGCTCGGTTTTATAATTAATATCAAGCGAAAAGAAAAGCAACGCTACAGCCACAACCAAAGAGACTAGGAAATTGGTCATGAATGAAATGTTTATGTATGCCTCGGCATAAGCAACCCGCTGAATCAATGGAGGCAGATCGATGTAGTACGCCATAAAAAAACCCACTAATGCTAATCCGGAAAATAACAACCCAAGCCGGATCTGTTCATAACCGCAAAGGGTCAGGGCGATCAATGAATAAACAATGAAGTAAGTGCCTACCCCAGTTCTGTTATAATCATTGTCGGCAAAAGCATAAATCAGAAAAACCAGAAGCAACAGAAAAATAAAATTTGCCCAATGGTATTTTCCCGATCGGTTAATCCAAAAAACAAATGTGCAAAGCGCTATAAGAATAAAATAAAAGGGCAGGCTTACATAGAGATGGTTTGACAAATCCAGAAAAGTGTAAATAATGCCAACGCTAATACCTACTAAACTTAGTTGACCACGTAGCACAGCTCTTTTATAGGTATTGCGCGAAGCGAAGTTCTTATCTGATAAAAGAAAATTGTCAAACTGGCTGCTATCTCCCATTTAGTGCAAAGATATTCCCGAAAAATGATGGACAACAAACTTGTCGTTGTTATTTTCAGGCGTGAATACCCGCTTCCATAAAATTGGTCTTGCTGTTGCTTTTTCGCCTACAGCCATGGCCTTACTGGCAGAAGCCGATCGTCTTGCCAGACTTTTTTCTGCTGAGCTGATTCTGATTCATGTTGGTAAGCGCAATCCCTCTGAGGAGGAGAAAATGGATATTCTCTTAAAGAAGACTGCACTTATTGGTCAATGCAAAATTGTATGGCGCGAAGGCAAACCTGAAAAAGAAATTCTGAATGCATGCCACGAAGAAAATATTGATTTACTCGTAGCCGGAGCGCTCAAAAAAGAGAACATGGTACAGCACTATGTGGGTTCAGTGGCACGTACAATTATGCGCAAGGCTGGCTGCTCGGTGTACATTGCTAATAATCCTTCCATCACACCAAAGCCGATTCAGCAAATAGTTGTTAATGCAGAAGACAGCCCTCATATTGAGCAGGCAATAGCCACAGCATGTCAGCTGGCTACCCTCGAAAATGCACCTTGGATACACGTGGTGCGCGAACTTAAACTATTGGGATTGACGTTGTCGGCCAATTCTCAGTACACCGAACAAGAATACAATGAAAGCAAGCAAGAAATGATGCGCGAAGAAATTACAGCGGTTGAAAAAATATTGGCAACTATTCCACATCCAAAAACTAAAATCAATATTAAGATGGTCTCCGGGAAATCCGGGTTTGAGCTGTGCAAGTTTGTCGAACGAAAGCAGGCTGATCTCTTGGTGGTTGGTGCGCCGCCTCAACGGCTCTCGCTCTTTGACCGAATTTTTCCCCATGACCTTGAATATGTTTTTGCCGACCTGCCGTGCAATCTTTTAGTTGTCAACCTGCAAAAAGAGAATTATGGGCAAGCTTAGTCATGCCGATGTAGTCCATCTTCTTCTTCAGCTAAGCATTATGCTGTTGGTAGGTAGGCTATTGGCAGAGGCTGCCCGCAAGTTTAAACAACCCGCAGTAATCGGTGAGATTATCGCTGGCATTATGCTCGGCCCAACGGTGCTTGGCATGATCAACCCCGAATGGTTTCAAGCGTTGTTTCCTGTTCCCAGCACATCGGCAACGATACTCTCAGGATTTGTGCAGGTGGCTGTCGTGATGCTGCTCTTCATTGCCGGCTTGGAGGTGGATCTGCACATCGTGTGGCAACAAGGAAGACAGGCACTGGGCACCAGTTTATTCGGGCTTATCATCCCGTTTTTTATTGGGTTCATTTTTCCTTATTACTTCCCCGATTTTTTTGGAATTGCAGATACACATCAACATTTGGTTTTCGCCCTCTTTATGGGCACAGCTATGGCTATCTCCGCATTGCCTGTGATCGTGCGAATCCTCATGGACTTAAATATTTTCAAAACACGAATGGGCTTGCTGGTAGTTACATCCGCCATGATTGATGACGTGATCGGCTGGATAATTTTCTCTGTTATACTAAGTATGATCGGCAAGCATAGCGGCGCAATGTCAATAGGTTACACGATCAGCGTTACTATTACTTTCGTCGTGGTAATGCTCACTGTTGGACGTGGGCTGATCAACAAAGCGCTGCCGTGGGTAAATAAAAAGATGGCTTGGCCCGGTGGCGTACTTTCGCTATCGCTGGCGTTGTGCTTCTTGGGTGCCGCACTTACCGAATTTATCGGAATCCACGCAATTTTTGGTGCTTTCATCATTGGTGTGGCCCTGGGCGACTCAGAACATTTTAGTGAACGAGCCAAAGAGATTGTTCATCAGTTCATCAACAACATTTTTGCGCCTTTATTTTTTGTGTCTATCGGCTTGCGGGTAAATTTCATTGTCAACTTCGATTGGTTGCTCACACTTACAATTATTGTGATTGCCTTTGCAGGAAAAATTCTGGGGAGCGGGCTAGGTACACGGCTAGGTGGATTTAGCTGGCGCGAATCGTTTGCTGCTGCCTGCGGTATGAATGCTCGCGGTGCTATGGAAATTATTTTAGGACTTGTAGCGCTTGAATATGGCCTGATCAACGAACGAGTCTTTGTATCACTGGTTATTATGGCGTTGGTGACCAGCATGAGCAGCGGGCCGTTAATGAAATGGCTATTGAAAAGATAGAATCTTCCAATTTTTAGAAATGGAAATAAAATACTTGGATAAACTTAACGTTCACCTTCATGGTGAAAAAGATTGCTATTCTACTGCTTTTTTTGACTTGTCAGGCGAAAGTCTTTGGCACACATTTGAGAGGTGGACAAATCACAGTAAACACCATAGATTGCGGCGCCCGTATTTACGAAATCACGCTAACAATTTATACCAATACCATCTCTCCATTACAAGCAGGAGGCGGAACTTTAAATTTTGGAGACGGCAATTCTGTCATTGTTCCATCCCTACCTAATACAGTAATAGATGCCACCAATGCCGTGGGCCAGGCCGTTTTCAAGGTCAACCACACTTATCTTGTAGTCGGAGGTTTTACTGTAAGTTATGGCGAGAACAACCGAAACTCAGGCATTGTAAATCTTCAGAATTCTGGAGCCACTCCTTTGTACATTGAATCTTATTTTCTGGTTGACCCATTTGTACCATGCATCCCACCAATAGCTTTTAGTATTCCTCCGATTGATAGAGCGTGTTCGGGCCTTCTGTTTACACACAATCCAGGTGTTGCTGCATCTCCAAATGCCGATGCTTTTTCAAGTGACAGTATCTCATATCAGATAACAGTACCCTTGATGGCAAAGAATACTCCGGTAGCAGGCTATCAAAATCCAAATGCAGTAAGTTTTTATGCCGGCAATTACCAAACTTCAAATGAAGAAGGCACGGGTATCCCCACTTACCAGATCGGCGCAGACGGAACATTGGTATGGGATGCGCCGGGTTTTGCTGGCGAATATGCCATAGCAATCAAAGTTTTTCAATGGATCAAGGTCAACGGAGTATGGGTGAATACCGACTGGGTTGAACGCGATATGCAGGTAATTGTAGAAGATTGCAATGCTACCCGCCCTTACCTGGTCTTGCCTCCGGACGTCTGCATTCAGCCGGGCTCAATACTTAATCAAACCATCAGGGGATACGATGCCGATGCAAGTCCTATAACAATTCAAGTCACCACTGTAGATAAATTCTATTCTTCAACTCCCGCATTTATTAATGAATCCATTTCGCAGTCAACTGCAGCACCAAATGACACCGCAAACATAAAAGTGAACTGGAATATTTCCTGTGATTTGGTTAAGACACCGTCTTATAAATTTATTTTTAAAATTTCGACTTATTCAAAAAGCGGTATTCGAATCTCTACTTTTCAAACTTGGAATGTAACCGTTGTGGGTTCGCCTCCGGTGTACAAATCCCTGTCGCTGGACCTCTCCACAAAAAAACTAAACCTCCAATGGGATAACTATCCCTGCCCAAACGCTCCGACTGTCCAGGTTTGGAGAAGGGTTGACAGAGATCTTGTTCAGAACAATGCCTGCTTGATTGGCATTCCCAAGTCGTGGGGATTCTCACAAATCGGAGAAACCTCTAATGGCACCTTCACCGATAAGCTTGATCCCGGCGGCACTTATTGTTACAGGCTAATAGCCATCTACAGAACGCCTCATCAAACTGTAAGCATTTCATCGAAAGATACTTGCATAGGTCCAATCGTTGCCGATGCCCCAGTCATTATTAATGCCTCGGTCATCAAAACCGATAAAACTAATGGAAGTATTTCTGTAAAATGGACGCCGCCATTTCAGATCAACAAAACGCTGTTTCCCTCACCTTATGAATACCAGGTCTTAAGAACTAAAGACGGGAATAATTACAAAAATGCCACATCTGCAAAAATTAGCGACACCACATTTGTTGACAACAGCCTCGACGTAAGTGACTCTCTGTATGGATATAAAATCATTGTGTACTCGCCAAACAGTATTGCTAGAGACAATCCCATCGACACAAGTGCCTTGGCTTTTTACCCGAGACTGAGTGGAAAGCCGGTAAAAGATACGTTAAAGCTTTCCTGGACGGCAACAGTTCCGTGGTCTGATCAAGACCCCCGGTTTCCGTTCCATTTTATTTACCGAAAAAACTTAGGTGCAGCCAATTATTCATTAATGGATAGCCTAAATGTATTGACCGATGGCTATAAATATTCCGATTACGGTGGCAAATCGGGCTTTCCATTGGACCCGAATACTTTATATCAATATAAGATCGAAACGCAGGGAGCCTACGGAAACCCACATATCAAAGAACCCCTCGAAAACTTCTCAAACGAAATCATTGGGCAACCCGTCGACACTACACCACCGTGTCCGCCCAGACTTGAAATAAGCGCGGTCTCTTGCGAAACACTATTAAGTACTCCATGCACAGTCAACACTTTTTCAAATAAATTAAGCTGGACTTACCCTGCAGAATGCGGCAATGATGTGTCCTATTATAAAGTGTTTTTTTCGTCTTCACAGCGCGCTGATTCTGTTCTCATTGGCTCTCCTTCCGATTTAAATTATGTAGACCAAAGGCAAAATTCGATGGCGGGTTGTTACCAGGTTTTTTCTGTTGATCGATCTGGGAATGTAAGTAGTCCTTCTCCTCTTATTTGCGTAGATAACTGCACAAACGTCTTTGTCCCCAATGTAATTACAGTAAACGGCGATGACCTGAACGAAACATTTCCCGGAATAAACAATGCAAATGATACGCGTGACCCATCAAAGTGCCCACGATTTATAAAGGAATTCAGCATGGAAATTTACAACCGCTGGGGTCAGGTGGTCTATACTACCACCAACTCACAAGTGGGGCAACCCAATACCGAATGGAAGGGATTGGATCAACGAGGACAGGAACTACCTACGGGCGTTTACTACTATTCAGCAAACATTATGTTTTATTCATTAGACCCAAAGGTTCAAAGTAAGGAAGTAAAAGGATGGGTCAGTTTGGTGAGGTGAAAATTATCACCTGCCTTTTCGTTCATGAAACGCCCCTCCGTACTCAGGGTCTTCGCGCTTTTTCTGCCGGTCAATTTCTCGTGCCATTTCCAAAGCTTCTTCAGGAGAAGTTTCTTCAATTTTTATCTCTGATGGAAGTTTCTTTACCTTAATTTTTTCGCGGATCAGCTTTTCAATTTTTTGAATGTGATACAATTCCGCCTTCGTAGCAAACGTAATGGCTTTGCCTTCCTGAAATGCTCTGCCTGTCCTCCCGATGCGGTGCACATAGTCATCATAAAAAACAGGAACATCAAAATTGATTACATGTGAGACTTTGACTACATCAATACCACGTGAAGCCACATCGGTGGAGACCAATATTCTCAGGTGCCCTTCCTTAAATTCATTCATTGCATTGATGCGCGTATTTTGTCCCTTGTTGGAATGGACTACGCGCAGCGGCCCTAATTTTTTCCGTTCAAGATATCTGAAAATGTTGTCTGCATTTTGTTTGGTGCGCGCAAAAATCATCACCCGGTTAAAACCTTCATGGTCGGCCAGCAAATGCTCCAGAAAATTGATTTTCGTGCGCAGGTTGGGGATGTGGTAAACCTCCTGCTCCACTTGCTTGGCTGTGGTAGCCTGTGGTGTAATCTCTACGCGCTCAGGGAACTCAATGAATTCCTTCATCAATCTCTCCACTTTTTCAGGAAAGGTCGCCGAGAAGAGAAGATTCTGCCGTTTCGACGGGATGACCTCAAAAATTTTCCGCAGCTGCGGCATAAAACCCATGTCCATCATGCGGTCTGCTTCATCAAGCACAAGAGTTTTGATCTGTTTAACCGTGATTTCGTTTCGTAAATAGATTTCCAAAAAGCGACCCGGTGTAGAAATCAGAATATCTACGCCTTTCCTTAGTTCGTCAAGTTGTGTTTTAGGGCCTACACCTCCATACAATGCAGCAATGCGAAGGTCTGTGTATTTCGAAAGCTTTGTGGCGTGAGATAATATTTGAACAGCAAGCTCTTTTGTAGGAACCAATACCAACGCTCGCGGCTCGGTGCCTTGTGCAAACTTTACTTTCATCAACAAAGGCAGCACATAAGCAGCTGTTTTACCTGTGCCTGTCTGCGCGATACCAATAACCTGTTGTCCTCCCAAGATCAGAGGGATACACTTTTGCTGAATTTCTGTAGGCGAGGAAAAGCCAGATTCTTCAATAGCTTGAAAAAGTTGTTTGTTCAGTTTGAAATCCGTCCACTCCATTGGCAATTCTCAATTATCTTTACAAGGTAATGAACTCTACACTCATACTTAATTCGAAAATAGTAAACGAAGGCAAAGTCTTCGAAGGTGATGTGCTAATCAGAGGTGCTCACATCGAAAAAATCGGAAAGGATTTGCAGTCTGTTCCTGTCGATCAAGTCATCGATGCCAATGGCAAGCTTCTTGTGCCGGGTGCAATTGATGACCAGGTGCACTTTCGTGAACCAGGCCTCACGCATAAGGGAAATATTTTTTCAGAGTCACGTGCAGCCGTTGCCGGTGGCATTACGAGTTTCATGGAAATGCCTAACACCGTGCCGCCTACTTTCACTCAGCAGTTGCTGGAAGAGAAGTATCAGATTGCAGCAAAAAACTCGCTTGCTAACTATTCATTTTTCATTGGCGCTTCTAACGATAATCTTGAAGAAGTATTAAAAACTGATATCCGAAAAGTTTGCGGTCTAAAAATCTTCATGGGTTCATCTACCGGCAATCTTTTAGTAGATAATGAAAAAACGCTGGAAGGGTTCTTTTCAAAATTTCCCTCGCTCATAGCCTCGCATTGCGAACACGAGCCTACGATTCGCAAAAACACAGAGGAATTTAAAAATAAGTATGGAGAAGACGTGCCAATTGCCGATCATCCTTTGATTCGCAGTGAAGAAGCATGTTATCAATCTTCGTCATTTGCTGTTGGCTTAGCAAAAAAACACGGAACAAAGCTGCACATTCTGCATATTTCCACAGCGAAAGAACTTTCATTGTTTGACAACTCTATTCCACTTGCAAAAAAGAAAATCACAGCCGAAGCCTGTATTCATCATTTGTGGTTCAATGACAAGGATTATGTAAGGCTTGGCACTAAAATAAAATGGAACCCGGCCATTAAAACTGAAAAAGATCAGCTGGCGATTTTGCAAGCCGTGATTGACAACCATATTGATGTGATCGCTACAGACCACGCACCGCATACGCTTGAAGAAAAAAACAATTCCTATTTCAAAGCGCCTTCGGGCGGACCGCTGGTACAACACAGCTTAACTGCCATGCTTGAGTTTTATCGTCTGGGAAAAATTTCTCTTGAAAAGATAGTGGAGAAAATGTGCCATCATCCAGCCATTTTATTTCGAATAGAAAATCGGGGCTTCATCCGCGAAGGCCACTTTGCCGACTTGGTTTTAGTTGACATGAATAAACCATGGACTGTTGACAGGAGTAACATCTTATCTAAATGTGGCTGGTCACCATTCGAAGGGCAAGCATTTCATTCATCCGTTGAAAAGACATGGGTTTCGGGTCGGCTTGCCTTTGATCAGGGAAAAGTTATTGAGGGCCAATCCGGCCAACGATTATCGTTTGCGCGCGCATAATTGTTTTGCCGTTTCGTCCGGCCTCGCTACCTTTGCCCTCCCAAACGGTGGGTGTAGTTCAGTTGGTTAGAATGCTAGATTGTGATTCTGGAGGTCGTGGGTTCGAGCCCCATCACTCACCCTAATTTTTTAAGCCTCTTCTCGGAGGCTTTTTTTATTAAATCTCAACAAATTCATTTTCCCATTTTAGTATCTTCGAGTCATGATCACGTGGTCTGATTTACGCAAATATACCCTTGACGGAAAGGTTCAGGCACTTTATGAACATGCTACCTTTGTTATGGCTATTCGCTACTATGGTTATAAAGTGAATCTTTTTTTGTTGGGTGATGATTACGTAGAAGTCTTTGTCAACCACAAAAAAGCGATGATCGATAAAATTGATTTACTCGACCGTTCGCATTCGCGGATGAAATTCTATTCCGATCAGATCAAGCTGCCGGTTTCCTAAGCCTCGGTTCGTCATCAACGTTATCCCGCTGTCTTTCGCTACTTTTGCACATGCATTGTTCCGGCTTCGTAAGTATTATTGGTAAACCCAACGTGGGTAAAAGCAGCCTGATGAACAAGTTGGTAGGCGAAAATCTGTCGATTATCACTGCCAAGGCACAAACCACCCGGCATCGCATCATGGGCATTTTGAATGGCGAGGATTTTCAAATTGTTTATTCCGATACACCCGGCTTGCTCGAACCAAAGTATGAACTCCACGAGGCTATGATGAGCTATGTAAAAGTGTCGTTGGAAGATGCCGACGTAGTTCTTCTTATCGTAGAACTCGACGAAAAATTTGACGAGCAGCTTTTTGCAAGATTTCAGCATATCAGTGCGCCCATCGTTTTGCTCATTAATAAAATCGACTTAGCCAAAGGCTCGCAGGTACATGACAAAATAGAATACTGGAAAAACCTTATCAAAGCCACGGAAATCATTCCGGTATCGGCCAAGACTGGCGAGAATCTGGAGCAGGTTTTCACTTCTATTAAAAAATACCTTCCCGAACATCCGGGTTTTTATCCAAAAGATGATCTCACCGACCGCAGTGAGCGGTTCTTTGCGGCAGAGATTATTCGTGAGAAAATTTTCATGAATTACGAGCAAGAGATCCCTTATAGCTCTGAAGTAAATATCGAATCTTTTAAAGAAGAAGATAAGATTATCCGCATCCGGGCCGTGATCTTTGTAGAGCGCGACTCTCAAAAGGGCATTCTCATTGGCAAAGCAGGGAGTTCATTGAAGAAAACAGGAACCGATGCCAGGCTTGACCTTGAGAAATTCTTTGGCAAAAAAGTCTTTTTAGAAACCCACGTAAAAGTGGCCGAGAACTGGCGTAAACAAAAGCTGAAACTGAAACAGTTTGGCTACTTTGAATAATTAGACAAAGATCAATGCGTCTATTAGCCAATGTTAAATTAACTTGCACTTTATTTTGTACCAACTGATCATTGGCTCATTGAAAATTGATCCTTAAATAATGGCCAACATCGTAGCAATAGTAGGCAGGCCCAATGTGGGCAAATCCACTTTTTTTAACCGTTTGGTAGAACAGCGGCAGGCTATCATGGACGATATGCCTGGCGTAACCCGCGATCGTCATTACGGCTATGCCGAATGGACCGGAAAGTTTTTCACAATAATTGACACTGGAGGCTACGTCACCGGCTCTAGCGACAAGTTTGAATCAGAAATACGCAAACAGGTAGAACTTGCCATCGAAGAATGCACGGCAGTCATTTTTATGCTTGATAGCCAGCAAGGCCTTACCGGTTATGATAAAGAGTTTGCCAATATTATCCGGAAATCCAAGAAGCCTGTTTTCATTGCAGCCAATAAAGTTGACACGCCCAATAAGACAATCGATGCCAGTGAATTTTATGAATTGGGAATGGGCGAAGTGTATGCTGTTTCAGCAGAAAACGGGTCGGGAACAGGTGAACTTCTTGATGAACTTGTAAAAATATTCCCATCAGAAGGAGTTGAAGACCCCAATGCAGGAATTCCAAAAATTGCCATCCTTGGAAGGCCCAATGTGGGTAAATCTTCCCTATTGAATGTGCTGCTGGGCACTGAAAGGAGCATTGTCACTGACGAGGCCGGCACTACCCGCGATGCCATCCATACACGCTATAAAATGTATGGCAACGATTTTATTCTGATAGACACTGCCGGCATTCGCAAGAAAAGCAAACTGATGGCGGACGTTGAGTTTTACTCTGTGCTGCGTTCATTGCGTGCGCTGGAAGAAAGTGATGTATGTATTGTGGTGATTGATGCGCAGCGCGGGCTTGAGTCGCAAGACGTAAATATTATTAGCTTGGCGCAAAAGCAGGGCAAAGGTATTGTCATCATGGTGAACAAGTGGGACCTGATGGAGAAGGACAGCAAGACTTCTGAGAAAATTAAGAAAGACATGCTAGAAAAAATCGCACCGATTAACTACGTGCCCATTCTTTTTGCCTCTGCGCTTACCAAGCAACGAATCTTTCAGGTCATTGAAAAGGCTGTTACAGTTTTCCATAACAAAACAAAAAAGGTTCCTACCTCGGCACTCAATGATGCTATGTTACCCGAAATAGCTCACTACCCGCCGCCGGCCATCAAGGGCAAACTTATACAGATCAAATACATTACACAGGTGGCTGCCAAGACTCCTTCGTTTGCTTTTTTCTGCAACCTGCCTCAATATATTCAGGAATCTTACCAGCGTTTCCTGGAAAACAGGCTCCGGGAAAAGTTTGATTTCGAGGGGGCTCCTGTGCGTCTGTTTTTTAGGAAAAAATAACCCGTCAACGTTTGCGGCCAGAACAAGGGCAGATTTTAGGGCTGTTTTTCCTACAAATTATAATTTTTTCTTACTTATTGGCTTAAAATCCATCCTGTCGCTTATATTTGCGGGCAAATTTATAACCTGTAAACTATGAAAAAACTGTTCGCGCTTATGATGGTATGCGGCTTTGCCGTAGCATTTGTAGCCTGTGGCGGCAAAAAAGCCGTTGACACTGAAAAAATGAAGGCTGATTCAATTGCAATGGCTGACTCTATCGCCAAAGTAGCTGCTGAAGCTGCTGCTGTAGTGAAAGCTAAAGCAGACTCTGTTGCTAAAGCAGACTCTGTTGCTAAAGCCGCTTCAGAAAAAAAGAAGTAATCTCCTAATCAGAGATTTTCCCGGGAAGGCTTTAGGAAAACTAAAGCCTTTTTCTTTTTCTATGGATTTCAAAAAGATTGAAGGCATTTTATCGCAGCATGTTCCAGCCAACGCAGTCTTGTACTGTGTAACCCTTTGGCAAGAACTTCCTTTTGATTTCAAACTCCGAAAAACCCGACTATCCAAGGTCGGTGACTTTACCTGCCGGACGGGAAGCAGACCCCAGATCACAATTAACCGGGATTTACATCCGTATTTATTCCTGATGACCTATGTGCACGAGGTAGCTCATCATCGGGTTCATCAAGGATATGGATTTAGAGCCGAAGCCCACGGTGATGAATGGAAGGCAACCTTTCAGACGTTGATGAATCCAATGCTTAGTGATGAAATTTTCCCTGAGCCATTGCTATCGGGACTGAGAAAACACATGGCTTCTCCTAAAGCTTCCAGTTTTTCAGATGCAGAATTAACTCAACTTTTTAGATCACTTAATGATCGTGAAGCCTCTGCAATTTTACTATCACATATTCCGGAAGGAAGTATTTTTAGCCTGCACGGAAAATGGTTTAAAAAAGGCAAGCTGAGGCGCACGCGCGTATTATGTCACGAAGTAAAAACGAGGCGCCAATATCTTGTGCCGGTTGATATGCCAATAGGTCAGGCGCAATTGGCGTTGCTATAAAGTTATTTCCTGCTGTTGATGGCTTTACGAACAGAGCCAAATTCTTTCAAAAGAGATCCAGCAATTTTTTCAGTCACCTGCAGTTCATCCATAACCATGTGCACTCCCCGGTCGATGAGCTTGTTGTTGGTCATTTTCATGTCCACCATTTTGTTTCCCTTCACACGGCCAAGTTGGATCATCACGGCAGTGGAAATCATATTGAGCGCTAGTTTTTGCGCTGTTCCTGCTTTCATGCGGGTGCTGCCGGTGACAAACTCCGGTCCCACAACTATTTCAATGGGATAATCAACGTTTGCAGCCAATTCACTTCCTGCATTGCACGTTATGCATCCTGTAACTATTTTTTTCGCACAGGCTTTCATAACCCCACTTATAACATAGGGGGTGCTTCCCGAAGCTGCGATACCGATCAGGACATCGTTTTTGGTGATCTTAAATTTCTGTAGGTCCTTCCAGGCTTGCGTTGTGCTATCCTCAGCATGTTCTACCGCCTTTCGAATAGCTTTGTCACCTCCAGCTATGATCCCGATGACTTTACCCTGAGGCATCCCAAAAGTGGGGGGAATCTCGGAAGCATCAACTACACCAAGTCTCCCGCTTGTACCGGCTCCGATGTAAAAAAGTCGTCCACCCTTCTTCATTTTTTCGACAATGACTTTTACAAGGGCCTCAATTTTTGGGATGACTTTTTCAATAACCTGCGGAACTGTCTTATCCTCCTGATTGATATTAATCAATACTTCCAAAACACTCATCGATTCCAGGTTGTCGTAGCGGGAAGATGACTCGGTTATTTTCACAAGTGTGAGATGAAGTTATAAATTATCAAGAGTACTCAAGATGAGTATCCTGAAGCCGTGATCCGAATTTTCTTATAAGTCCTTCTGATGATACAAGGTCAATCCGGCGATCGGGCCTTCCAAAATATTTTTTACGGTAATTCCTTTGTCATTGGCCACTTGTCGCACTACATCGCTGAAATAGAAACCAATCGAACCTGTGAAATGCACTTTTAGGTTTGCGTAGTTTTTGTATTTCATCACATTGTTTTCAAAGAAATCAGAGAAACTTTTGTAAGCCAGCTGATAACAATACGGTTCTTTCAGGTGTTGAAAAATGAATTTGGCGAAACTTGCCAAAAATGCACCGGGCTTTTCGTGTTGATAAACTTTCTCGAGCACTTCTTCGCGACTCCAGGGAAAGCGTGCATAAAACTGCCTGGCCAAACTTTCGGGCATCTGATTTCTGAAATAATCAAACACCAATTTTTTACCCAAATAGGTACCAGAACCCTCGTCAGCAAGTATCCAGCCAAGGTTAGCCACATTGTCTGTAATCTTTTCTCCGTCATACAGGCAGGAATTGGAGCCTGTACCCAAGATGCAGGCAATACCTGGCTCACGCCCGCAAAGCGCACGTGCTGCTGCCAGTAAGTCCCAACCAACTTCTATTGTTGCTTTCGGGAAGTAATCGGCAAATGTGGATTGAATGCTCAAAACATTTTTCTCAGAAGACACGCCAGTGCCATAGTAAAAAATTTTCGAAACCTCCTCGTGTACCTGCGGCAAAAGCGCTTCTTCGGTAATTTTCTTCAGGTGTTCGATGGGTTGATAATATGGGTTGAAACCTGGGCTATTGGCCTGACCAATCGCTCCGTCTGTCTTGAGCAACCGCCAGTCAATTTTTGAGCCCCCGCTATCGGCAATGATGACCATGTATTTTGTGTGAAATTGGGTTCGATTTACAATTAAAACATGCAAGTTACAACTGATTGGTGCTCTATGGAAGCCCTGAGACTCTAAAGTTTGTTATTTTCACAAACTCAAAAGCACTATGAAACTGACTGCCCTGTTCATTTTCCTGTCGAGCCATTTTTTGTTTGCTCAGGATTATGTTTTTGTGTTCTTACATCACCGCGACGACAAACCAGAACTTCCCAAGGAGCAACTTGATAAAATCATGGAGGGCCACATGGCAAACATTAAGAAAATGGCTAACGATGGTAAGCTCCTTGTGGCTGGTCCGTTTGAAGGCAGTGGTGGTATTTTTATCTTTAAAAGCAAGTCGTTACAAGAAGTGCGTCAATGGCTTTCAAGTGATCCTGGCGTTAAGGCCAATCGATGGAACGTTGAAGTCTTGCCTTACTATCCGCACATTGGTATACCAAGACTGACAAGCGAGCTGTATGAAATGACAAGCTATCAGTTCATTCGTTTTACGGCCTATATCGCCAAGTTTAATATCAACGATGTGCCGGAGTTGATGAAGAAGCATGACGATTATCTAAAAGAAATTCAAAAGTCTGGCAATGTAGTAGCCGAAGGAGTTTTTAATGAAACTGACGGTGGCATATTGATAATAAAGGGAGAACTAGGGCGTGACGTAATTGAGTCTGACCCGGCTGTGCATGAAGGTTTGCTCGAAATTGAAATTAAAAAATGGTACGTGGCCAAAGGTGCGTTTGGCGAAAAATAAATCTATTCAGTTACCACCACAGCTAGCTTATTCCTCGATTTATCTACAGCAAGACGCGTAACTCCCTTTAACATCTCTGCTCCTGTTTTTATTTGAACCGCTCTCCACGTTGAGTCGGTCTTTGGATCCATCCAAAATATTTTAGCGCCATCACTCATAATAATCTTTCCATCGCTGGTCCAGCATAAATCTTCGCGGCCGGGCAGTGTGGCTCCGATAGAAGTGATTTCCGATTTAATGGGATTGAACTTTTTAACAATCCATTCCTTATCAGAAATTTTATGAACAAAGCTTATTGAGTTTTCGCCGGGGATACGATGTAATGAGCGACCAATATTTTGTGTAATGATAGTATCTGTTTTTGTTGGCAGCCTTAAATAATGAAAAGTGTTGGGCGCCCCATCCTTTCCCAGCACAAATAATCCGATATGGCTGTTATCGGCCCACACATGGTAACCCACGATTAGGTTATCAATAATCACAACAGGCTCTCCGCCTTCAACAGGATATTTTCCCAAATCCTGAGCACCATTATCGCGTTGAATAATGCAAGAAATAAACTCCTTATCGGGAGTTAATGTTGGAGAGTACTCACGTTCGCTGGTTTGCGTGAGCGATTTGGTTTCATCGGTTTTGTAATTGTAAATTTTTATGTCCGACCGACCCTCATTATTAAAAGAAGAGTAGTAAATCAACGGTTTGTCGGGATGAAATGAAGGCTGATTGTCATAACCCTTACGGTTGGTAATATTCTTTGGTTTGGAGATGGTCACCCTGTTTTTTTTCAATTGCAAATCGAAAAGTAAAATTTCTGAACCAGCTTGGCCAAAGGCAACAATTGGAAGAATCAAAATGCCTAACAATACTCTTTTCATAATAAAATGATTTGATCGAAAGTAGAGAATAACCCGTGAAAAGCATGGATTGAATCCGTTAAATTTTGAATTAAATTCGAGCACATGGAAGAGTACGATTTAATCATTATCGGTGCCGGCCCTATTGGGCTTGCCTGTGGTATTGAAGCCAAAAAGGCTGGGCTTAGGTACACTATTATTGAAAAAGGGTGCCTTGTTAATTCATTGTTTCATTACCCTATGAACATGACATTCTTTTCCACCTCAGAAAGGCTTGAGATTGGTGAGGTCCCTTTCATCAGTAACAATCCTAAGTCCACTCGTGCAGAAGCATTGGAATATTATCGCCGGGTTTGCTCCACATGGGATTTGAATTTACGGTTGTATGAAGAAGTGATGGAAGTCAATCGCATGAAAGAGAGTGGCTTTTCTTTGACAACGGGCAAAGGAAAGTATTCCGCCAAGGCAATTGTGCTAGCACTTGGCTTTTATGATTTGCCTTTCCTGCTCAACATACCGGGCGAGAATCTTCCTAAAGTGAAACACTATTATGACGAACCACATCCCTATTACCGGCAGAAGGTTGTTGTTGTTGGCGCTGCCAACTCAGCGGTAGATGTGGCGTTGGAGACTTGGCGAAAAGGAGCAGAAGTTACAATGATAGTTCGAGAACCTACGTTGCGTGAAAGTGTGAAATATTGGGTGAAGCCAGATATTGAAAATCGTATTAAGGAGGGATCGATTAAAGCTTATTTTAATTCAACTGTTTTGAACATCACCGAAACTCAGGTGGACATCCAAACTCCTGAAGGCGTTAAAAAAATAGACAACGATTATGTGCTTGCAATGACTGGCTATAAGCCTCCATTTGATTTTATGAAATCGGCGGGGATACAGTTTCGCAAAGATGAATTTCATACGCCAGTATATAATGAACTAACCATGGAAACCAATGTTCATCACCTTTATCTTGCAGGTGTTGTTTGTGGTGGATTAAAGACCAATAAATGGTTCATCGAAAATTCGCGCGAGCATGCGAAGTTGATCATCAACAATTTAATCAAAATCAAATTGAATTAAGAATGTAACACACCTTCCTTTTCCAAAATCTGGATAAAGGTGAGGTTCTCTTCACATATCGTCTCAGGCACAAATACAAAACGCTTGTCGTAAATCTGTGAGCCGATATAGTAACTCACCCAATACTCGTTGTTGAGATGGAAGACTTTGGAATCAATAGGTTCAATCAGCGTGTGGCTTTTTGCCGGAACGGTCTCTAAAAAATGACGAAGTGTAGACGTGCGCTGTTCTTCTCCATCTTTCTCTCCGTAGCCTCGGCTAACAACCAATGTATTTTCAATCGGAATGTCATTATTATTGATCAGATAAACCTTCCACTCATCCAGATTGAGTAAATTCTTTTCTCTCGCCACCGCGAGTGTAACATTTTTTACTTCCGGTATTTCTATGTCTTTCTTCATTGTAAATTCATTTCAAATTGTAATGCGATTTTCTCTTTTAAAATTTCCTTCACCGACTCCATCTTTTGATCAGCGCTTAACTCTTTTTTCAAAGAAGTAACCGCCTTGTCCTGAATGCCACAAGGCACAATGTGATTAAAGTAGCTCAGGTCGGTGTTCACATTTAAGGCTAAACCGTGCATTGTCACCCAACGGCTAGTCTTCACACCAAGGGCACAAATTTTACGTGCTTTCTTTTCATCATTCCAATCCAGCCACACCCCGGTCAATCCCTTTATTCGCCCGGACGCAACACCAAACTCCTTCAATGTTTGGATCACTGATTCTTCCAGCGTGCGCATGTATTGATGGATGTCGGTGAAAAAATTTTCGAGGTCGATGACAAGGTAAACTACAATTTGTCCTGGCCCATGATAGGTGATGTCTCCACCGCGATTAATCTGATGATAGCTCGCGCCAATAGATGAAAGATCCGCCGTGGGAATTACCAAATTCTTTTCATCGCCACTTTTACCAATTGTAAAGACATGAGGATGTTCGCAAAAAAGCAGGTAGTTATTCGTTGTTAGTTGAACGGTATCCGGAAGATTTCTGTTTTCAGATTTAATCGCCAGAATTTTGTTGAATAAATCAGTCTGATGATCCCAAGCTTTTTGGTAGTCAATCAAGCCGAGATCAATAAATTGAGTTTGTTTGTTGACAGAGCGATTCATTTCTTATGTTCTCTAACAAACTCTTCCAGATAAAAATTAGTTTCACTTTAGCTTCGCCAATTCTCCTTTCACAAAATCAACTGCTTCTTCGGGATCGGGGTCAACATTGTTTTCTTTGGCAAGAAAATATGAAATCCAATCCGTAAGATGGATTAAATAATAGTATTGTTCGAGCAACGAAGCGCCTTCGGCTACGATATCTATGATCGGGTTAGAGCGTTTTTCAAAAATGTCGCGGCAAATCTCCATTCGTTTTTCCACGCGTTCATGGTCATGGTCAGAATACAAGTAAATCACCTGCGATTGTTGCAAAATATTTTCTGGAAAGTGCCAGCCTACAATTTCATTATGATTCATTTCGGGGAATGTATTGACATGCGCCATCTGCTTTGCGTTTTCATTGATTTGATTTTGAAATCGAGTAGCCATGGCACGTAAGCGTTCATCACAATAAATAATCGGGAGTTTACCGCGAAGCTTTTTGGCAATTAGTTCTGCTTCTGATTGTATAGCTTTCTCACCACGATCCAAATATTCAATCGAGTTTTCAGTCTCCTTTATAAAAGCAGCACCAATGAGATTGGTATGATAAAGCGCATACAACAATGAAATCATCAGGTAGCCAAGCTGAGCACGCGGGCTGCTCGATCCGTCTGGTATCTGAATATAGAATAGATTGTATTCTTTTGCCATCTCCAGCATTTTTCCACCCGAAGTCACGCAAATGATATGAGCCCGTTTCAGCATGCCCTTATTTACAGCCGCCAATGTCTCTTCTGTGTTGCCACTATAGGAGCAGGCAATAAACAATGTATGCGGACTAACAAACTGTGGAATATTATAACCTTTAGAAACTGTAATCGGGATTGGAACACGGCCGAAGGCAAGAGATTCTACCAGATCAGCACCAATGCCAGAGCCACCCATACCGGTGATGATGATATTGCGGATATCGCTTCCCGGGCGAACAAAATCAACTGTCTGCCCAAGTTTAATTGCGTGAGCCAGTTGTTGTGTAAACCCTTCAATAAGTTTTTTCATTCTTGTTCTTAACTTTAGCTTTCAAAGGTAAAATAAAATCCGGTGAGCGATAAAATAAAAAAGGGGAAAGAGGGAGAAGCACTCGCTGCCGATTTTCTAATTGAAAAGGGGTTTGAGATAATTGCCCGTAACTACCGAAATAAACGATCGGAGATAGATTTGATCATAAAGAAAAGCAACTGGCTTATTTTTGTAGAGGTCAAGATGCGAAGTTCAGATGCATATGGCTATCCTGAAGACTTTGTGGATTATAAAAAAGCTAAGAACATAATTGACGGAGCCGAGCAATATACTTATGATCAAAACTGGCAAGGCAATGTGCGCTACGATATAATTTCGATCCGTGATCAATACGGCAAAAAAGAAATTTTACATATTGAAGATGCATTTTATTGAATTTAAAATTGTTATAAAATGAAAGACAAACGCGTAGATGCTTACATCGCCAAGTCGGCAGAGTTTGCAAAACCAATTCTCACACACTTGCGCGAACTTGTTCACCGGGCTTGCCCCGAAGTTGAGGAAAAAATAAAGTGGGGGTTCCCCAACTTCGATTACAAAGGAGTGATGTGCAACATGGCCGCATTTAAGCAACATTGTGCTTTTGGCTTCTGGAAAGCATCACTGTTGAATGATCCAAAGGGAATCCTCGCCACTGTTGACCAAAACAGCATGGGGCATTTCGACCGGATTACTTCTTTAAAAGATTTGCCCTCCGACAAAATCCTGTTGGGCTTTATCAAACAAGCCGTCGAGCTCAATGAAAGAAAGATTAAGAGACCGGTGAAGGTCACTCCAAAAGGCTCGAAGACAATTGATACTCCCGATTATCTGGCCAAAGCTTTAAGAAAAGATAAAACATCTGCCGAAATCTTTGAAAACTTTGCTTACTCACATCGCAAAGAATACATCCAATGGTTTGAAGAAGCTAAAACGGAAGAAACCAGAAACAAACGAATAGCCCAAGCCATTGAGTGGATAAGTGAAGGCAAAGGCAGGAATTGGAAGTATGAGAAAAAGAAGTAGAAACGATAAAAGTTAAAATTGAAAAAATTAAAGAAGAAGGTGGTAGAATAAAGTCATTTTGAGAGATAATCGACTGTAACATTCAATAACGCTTTCACTCCTACACTAAAAGATCTTTCATCTATCATAAAATCGGCGGTGTGGTGCGCTGGTTTCCTTTCCAATTTCATTTCAGCAGGATAAGCCCCTAAAAAGAAAAAGAAGCCCGGTACCTTTTGTTGATAGAAGGAAAAATCCTCAGCCATCGTCACAGCTGAAATTACGTGTACATTTTCTTTGCCTGCTGCTTTCACCAAACTCGGCACCATCATTTCTGTAAGCTTTGAATCATTGATGGTGGCTGGATACATAATTAGAATATTTACATCGGCAGTTGCGCCTGATGCCTCGGCAAGTTTTGAGGCTGTGAGTTTTATTTTTTCATGTACACTCCTCTGCATCTCTGGGCCAAAAGTCCGGATTGTTCCTTGCAAAAAAGCTTCGTCAGGGATAATATTTCTTCGGATGCCAGCATGAAAAGTTCCTACCGTTACCACAGCAGCGGCTTCCGTCAGTGCCATTTGGCGGCTTACAATAGTTTGTAATCCATCTACAATCTGGCAGGCAATCACCACAGGGTCAATTCCTTCCCACGGGGTTGCTCCGTGAGAGCCTTTGCCTGTTACTTTCACATCGAATCCATCTACTGCCGCCATGAGCGGGCCCGACCGATAGTTCAATGTTCCAGATGGTAGCAACGACTGAATGTGCAATCCAAAAACAGCATCTACCTTTGGGTTTTCCAGCACTCCTTCTTTCACCATCAACTCCGCACCCGATGGATATTCATCTGGCCCCACTCCTTCTTCTGCAGGTTGAAACAAAAATTTGACACTGCCTTTCAATTCATTTTTGTTTTCAGATAATATTTTGGCAACCGCCATAAGCATCGCCATGTGTGCATCATGACCGCACGCATGCATCACACCGGTTTCTTGTCCGCCGAAATTTGTTCTAACAGCAGATGCAAACGGCAAACTATTTCGTTCGGTCACCGGAAGAGCATCCATATCAGCGCGCAGCGCAACGACCGGCCCTGGCTTTCCTGTTTTCAGTAAAGCAACAACGCCGGTTTTCGCAACCGGATACTGCACTTCCATTCCCAACGATTTTAAGTAATCGGCTATAAAGCCACCTGTGTTCGTCTCACGATTGGACAACTCCGGACTTTGATGAAATTTTCGCCGCCATTCGATTACTTGTTGCTCCGATGCCTTTACTTGCTGTTCCATTTTGGCTTGAAGCTTTAAATTCTTCTGAGCCAATACGATAGTTGATAGTAAGTATATAAATGAGAAAATCGTGAGTCTGATCGTCATTAGTCTTCTGTTTTTTTCGGAATTTACATCAAAATGGATTGGATAAAAATATTCGAAAGCTCGGCAGCAGCCAATACCGCACTGATTGAAAACCAGCCAAGGCTTTTACTTGTAAGAGGAAAAAGAATTTGTATTGTAAAGCATGACAGAAAACTTCTCGCAGTGCAAGATACTTGCTCGCATAACGGCGAGTCGCTGAGCAAAGGTACCATCAACTATTTAGGTGAAGTGATCTGCCCTTTGCACCATTATCAGTTCAATTTAAAAACGGGACGGGAATGCTCTCAACGAAGCAACGATCTTGAATGCTTTCCCATTCGCGAAAGCGAAGAAGGCGTTTTTATTTATTTTTAGAGGTTGAGATTACGAAATAAGAATGAGCTCCATTCCATAAATATTCTTAAATCCTTCATCAGCAGTAACTAAAGGCACTTCAAGGAATAAGCACGTTGCTGCAATGATCGCATCTGGCACTTTAATGTTCTGCTTCTGCTTAAGTTGAATTGCCAAATTCTTGATTTCCAATCGAAGATCGATAGTGACACATTCACTTATCAGAGCCTTCAATTTTCTTTTATCGGATTCACTAATTTTTGGCCATCCTAATAGTTCTATCTCAGTGATGATAGAACTAGCAAATGATTGATCTTAAGAATGGTAGAGTGTAAGATTTACCTTCATGAACAGCAACTAAGAAATTCGTATCCGCAATAAAATCAACTCCACTCATTGCGGGCTTTTTTCTGATACTCAATCCCGTCAAGTCCTCTCTTCAACTTACCGAAATGTTTACGCAAGGATTTTTTTTCTTTCCCTTCAACGCAATCGCTAGAGCCTTCTTTACCTTTCTTTTAGTAATTGGTTTTTGAATTTCGATTATCATTTTTAATGATTTCTTATTCAAAGATACAAATGATTGTGCTCTTTATCTTTTCAATTTAAGGCAATTCTTTTCCCATCACCCACTTGAGCATTTCAAACCAGTCCTGACGATCGAGCTTGATATCAATGGCTTTTGCCGCTTCTTTGATTCGATCGGGTTGAGTTGTGCCGATCACCGGGAAAATATTGGATGGATGTTTTAACAACCATGCTAACGCCAATTGACTGTAAGATGCACTGTATTTAGTAGCCTTTCCAAACATCTCACGTTCATTTGCCATCAGTTTTCCGCCGTCGAGTGGCGACCACGCCATAGGCGAAACTCCGAGTTCGATCATAAGATCAAGATCACCATTAAAAAACGGATCGAGTCGCGAAAGCGAAATTTCTATTTGGTTGGTGACCAACGGAAACGGCAAATGAGTTTGCAACATTCTGAATTGGCTGGGCGTAAAATTTGACACACCGAAGTGCAAAACTTTGCCATCTTTTTTTAAACTACTAAATGCCTCCGCCACTTCATATGGATTGAGCAATGGATCGGGCCGATGGATTAAAAGTAAATCCAGACGGTCGGTGTGAAACATTTTCAACGAATTTTCGGCCGACCAAATAATATGTTCTTTAGAAGTATCGTAATGTTTTACCCATGTTGCCGGTCTTTTTGCAGAAGGGAACTTGATGTCACATTTTGTAATAAGCTCCATCTTATTGCGGAGCGAAGGGTTTTTTGCCAGCGTCAGCCCAAAAGTTTCCTCATTACTATGATCTCCATAAATATCAGCATGGTCAAAACTGGTGATGCCGTGTTCCAAAGCTACAAGAGTCAACCGCTCCACAGTTTCTGCTGATACGGTATGCCATCGCCAAGCACCGGCAACTATCCGCGAAAGCGTTGGCCCTTGTGAATGAATCTTTCTTCGCTCCATTTTAAATTATTTCGACTTGTGTTGAAAGCACTTGCCATCCTTACTACCTGTCATGCGCTTGCATTGTGTTCCATCAGCAGTCTTGCCAGTGCATTGTGTCTTGGCATCTTTCAAATGGTCGTCAGCTTTGCACACGGCGCAGCTGGATTTGCCTGCTTTCTTTGCTTCGGCCAGCGTGATCGCGTTTGCATCGCCCGAGAGTTTGCAATCGGCGGTATGGTATTTTTCGCCTTTAGCAGATGCATAAACAGTTTGTGCATTTGTTTTGACAGCCAATCCAGCCATCAAAAAGAAAACAATCACAAGGATTTTCTTCATAAAGTAAGAGGTTTGTTTAAGGTTCTAAATTGGGAATTTTCTGATAGAAAGAAAAAATAATTCGCATCCTGTGAATTGACTAATTTTACAGCATGATCGAATGGACAACTGTAATATCCCTGATTTTATTTGGCCTTGCCCTTATTGTTGTGGAAATCATATTTGTTCCCGGCACAACGCTGGTAGGTGTTTTGGGCTTTGTCTTTTTGATCCTTGGCGTTGGGCTTAGTTTCAGATATTTTGGAGCCGAAACAGGTTGGATTACTGTAGGAAGCACTGCGGTAGCTTCGGGCGTAATTTTATATTACTCTTTTTCGGCCAACGTGTGGGGAAAATTCTCTTTAAAATCGAAGAGCGACAGCAAAGTAAATGAAGGTGAGCTCGATCAGTTGCAAGTAGGCGCCGAGGGACAAACCATTTCTACACTTCGACCGGTAGGCAAAGCCGAATTGAATAACAAGACTTTTGAAGTAAAAACACTTGGTGAATATTTAGAAAGCGGAAAACGTGTGCGCGTAATTAAAATTTTATCAAACCAAATTTTTGTAGAACCAATAAATTAAAACTATGGAAGGCTTAGCATTCATTCTTATTGTATTTCTCGCCATCGTCGGCTTTTTCATGTTCATGTATTTTGTGCCCGTAGGGTTGTGGATTAGCGCCATTTTTACGGGCGTAAAGGTGACGATTGGCGAACTGATCGGGATGCGTATCCGTAAAGTGCCACCCAGTGTAATTGTAAATTCACTCATTACTGCAACTAAAGCCGGAATAGCGTTAACGACCAGGGAATTAGAGACTCACTACTTGGCCGGTGGCAATGTGCCCAATGTTATTCGCGCACTGATCTCTGCGGATAAAGCCAATATCAATTTAAGTTTTAAACAAGCTACGGCTATTGATCTTGCAGGGCGGGATGTATTTGAAGCCGTACAGATTTCGGTAAACCCAAAAGTAATTAATACACCAAAAGTAGCTGCCGTTGCTGCTGATGGTATTCAGCTAATTGCAATAGCCAGAATTACGGTTCGTGCGAGCATAGCGCAATTGGTGGGTGGTGCCGGCGAAGAAACGATTTTGGCTCGCGTTGGCGAAGGCATTGTAACTTCTATAGGTTCTGCGAAGTCACACAAAGAAGTATTAGAAAACCCTGATAAAATTTCAAAGCTCGTTTTGTCGCGCGGACTGGATGCTGGCACAGCGTTTGAAATTCTCTCCATTGATATTGCCGACGTAGATGTTGGCGCAAATATTGGTGCCAAACTTCAAACAGATCAGGCAGCTGCCGATTTGAAAGTAGCCGAAGCTAAAGCTGAAGAGCGCAGAGCTATGGCAGTAGCTGTTGAACAGGAAATGAAAGCCAAAGCTCAGGAAGCACGCGCGAAAGTGATTGAAGCCGAAGCTGAAATTCCAAAGGCAATTGCCCAAGCCTTTCTCAGCGGGCACTTAGGCGTGATGGATTATTACAAAATGCAGAATGTACAAGCTGACACCGAGATGCGTCAGTCGATTTCGGGCGCCGACAAGAGTACTGGTGGACAGTCGAATACAGCTAAGTAGACCTTCCAACTTATAAAAAAAGAGCTGCTTTGTGCGGCTCTTTTGCTTTGGGGCTTATCTATAACCGTAATACGAAGGGCACTCAAGGTTTTTATGAAGCTTCCGGATTCGTGTTCTGTAATTAAGCATGAACTCGTGTGTTCCGTTAGAGAAAGCATTCAGCGATGATTGAGTCCAGTCGTACGAATAAGCCACGTGAATTTTATCGCTGAGTTTAAGTTCTACAAAAGTTATGAAAGCATCGACTGTACGGTAAGAAACACCCGCACTGCACACTTCATAAAATACAAAAGCAGCGTTTAAGTCAAGCGCCAACGGCTGCCCTTCCTGAGAGCGCAACAATATTGACGGGTTGAGTTGAACTGTACGGCTTGGATTGATCGGGAAGATTCCTCCTACCCGAAGAAAATAATAGCGTGCCTGTTTTATTTGGTTGGCAATGGCGTTGGCATCATTATAGTTGACTGTGTTATTTATCAACATCGGTACTGAAAATCCCACGAAAAAATTCTTGCGTTTATAATAAAGGCCAGTACCAATATTAGGTTTGTACACATTGAGGGGAACAAATGAAGGATCACCCAAATTTTGAAGGTCAAGTTTGCTAAAGTCAGCACCAATAAAATCGAAGCCAGCCTGAAGTCCCATCGACAAAGTTGATTTGGGCCATTTTAAAAAATAGGCGTAGCTGAAATAGACATTTTTGTTGGAGTAACTTCCGATGTTATCAACGTTGATCATCATCCCCAGTCCCATTTTGTCGTTCAGAAGGGAAGTATGCGCACTGAACAAATACGTTTTGGGTGCACCGGGAAGATTCACCCATTGGTCGCGGTACATGGATGTTGCACTCAATTGCACCTGACTTCCCGCATATGCCGGATTAATTATTAATTCATTGAAATAGTATTGTGAATAGACAGGAGTCTGTTGCGCTAATGCAGCCGTGGCGATGGTTGAAAGAATCCAGAAAAGTATAAGTCTCATCATCTGAATTCTATTTGACAATTTCTAAATAACCAGCCAACTCCTTTTCACCATCTCCTCTGTCAATTACATAAAAGTAAGTGCCGTCAGGAAGATTGTTTCCAAGGGGGCTTACGCCTCGATTGGAGCGTCCGTCAAAAACTATGTCGGCATTATCATAACCGTGGCCCTGATATACCAACGTGCCAGCCCTATTAAAAATCTTGACCGTATTGTTCGGAAAGTTCTGGATACAGTCAATGTAGAATTTCTCGTTCAGTCCGTCGTTGTTGCGAGAGATGCCATTGTAAGGACGAATATCATTTATGATCGTAAATGTAGCAGTGGTAGCACAACCAAATGTAGTAGTGATTGTTACTGTATAAGTTCCAGCCGGCAACACATCAAGTACAGGCCCGGTTAACGGAGGGCTTCCATAACTCCATACCACAGTTTCAATAGATACATTGTTGCTGACCAATACCTCCGCTCCTCCGGTGGGCTGATTACAGCTTGCAGGCTTGGTGCTGACCGTGAACACCGGATACGCCATAGTAGATTTAACCTCCCCGGTAGTCGGCCCAGAAACGCAACCGGTGATACGACTTTGTGCTGTCACGGTATAGAACCCTTTCGGAAGAGATGAATAAATCTCACCAACGAAATCAGGAGTAGCTTTTACTGCCGAACCAATGTACCAGGAGAATATATAATCCTTTACATCGCCGTCGACTGAGGCACTCAGTGACCCATTATTTGTAATACAACTGTTTACATCCGAGAGAACCACAATTGTAGGCGGAGGCACTGTTACCTGCCCGTTGGTAATTGTGATCGTGCTAGTGCTGGGGCAGTTGGTAATGGTATTTGTGGCAACAACAGTATACAAAGTATTTGTTACCCCGGATATTTCGGCTCCTGTGTAAATCGGCGGAACGCTTGTGTCTGTTCCAATATACCAGTTGAAGACATAACCGATGCTGTCTTTGGCAATACCATTATTAACCGATGCAGACGCTACACCATTCGGACGGGTAACATCGCAATTGGTGAGTGGTGATATTTGAATCGCAATCGGAGCTGTATAAATCCGCTCGTCATCAACCGTTACAGTTTGCGGCAACGACTGGCAAAAAGCATCAGCGTTATCAATAGCAATTGCTGTAAAATTTCCATTCCCCAATCCCGTAACCTGCTTGCCAGTGTAATCCGGAGTGGCACCCACACTATTGCCAATGCTCCAGTTATACGTATAGTTATTAGCACTTCCACTGACAACAGTTGCAAAAATAATTCCATTTAAAGGAGTACAATTGGTTAGAGGGGAGGCTGAAGCATCTAGCATCACCGGCAACACTAAAAGCGGAAGATGGTAAGTATCCACCGCAGTACATTGATTTGTATTATTAGTGACTTGCACTGTATAAACAGCTTCGGTAGCAGGTGCTACAACCGTTATCCCTCCTATCGTTGAAGTTGTTGCTTGTACAGGCCCACTTGCTGAAGTTCCGAGGTACCAATTGTAATTATACCCACTCGAACTCGTACCTGATGCTGTTGCCGTCAAGGAACCCAGCGTATTTGCAGGCTGAAGACAACGCGTAGGTTGAACGAAATCTGTGAGCGCCACTGAAATTGTGCCTACGGTATTATCATCAATGATAAACTGTATTGGTGATGATGTAGAGCAATTGTTTACCGTGTTCTTTGCTTGCACGAAGTAAGTACCTGCCGCAAGTCCAACCTGCGTATTGGTTGTCCCTGCCAGCGGGGTCATTGTTGCATCAAACCACTGAAATGTATAGTTAGCAAGTCCGACTGAAACCCCATTTTCACTTACTGAGTTTACTTTAGCCGAACCATCGGCCGCATTACAAAGTGTTCGAGGATTTACGGTAAGGTCTGCTGAAGAAAGTGATACTATCGGAGGGTTATTAAAAATTGTAAACGTGGCTGTTGAGGAGCAACCTGTGGACGTAGCTGTAGTATTAACTGCCTGTACGGTGTAGCTTCCCCCATTGAGATTTTGTGCTGTCTCACCGTTTACCCCTCCGGTTGTTGCAGGCGGACTCAAAGGTGAACCTGTGCCAGTACCATTAAACCAGGATATTGTATAATTTGAAGGGCTTGCTCCGCCATCAATACTCGCAGTAATTGCACCGCTGGGCGTAGTGCCGGTACAGTTTGTGTTTGCATTTTCTGAGGCCGCAGTTATTACAGGGTTAACTCCATTCTGTTTGATTGTTGCAGTAATTGGTACTGTTTTACATCCAACCAGACTATTTCCTACAGGGCCAATACATACGGCCACAAAAGTATATGCGCCAGGAGTCATCGCCACCGAACTTGTGTAATTCGATTGAGCTGCAACTCCACTGATCACCTGAATAGGAGCGCCACTTACATTACTTCCGCTATACACATCGATTTCATAATCGGCTTCTGTAAACACAGGCGGAACGAGTGTGGGCTTAAGATTTACAGTAACATTTCCATTATTCCCAGGTACGCAGGTGGTTACATCTGTTTGGGAAACGTACGATAATATAGGGCCGTTGACAAAAGGTAACGGAAAGAATTGCGAAGCCGAACATCCGCTATTACTGTCTGTGGCCACTACAGTATAACCACCGCTGGCTAGGTTTGTAAGCAGCCCCTGATTGGGAGATGTAGGAATAAGCTGAGTTGACAAAGCAGCGCCACTAAACGGAGCATTGCCCAAATACCATTGAAGAGTATATCCCAAAGTGTTTCCAGGCGAAGATACTGTCACGCCCAGAGCTCCTGTTGGGTTTGAACAATCGCTGGGATATATGGTGATGGCGGGATCAATCAAAATACTTATGGTCGGGGTCTTATCTAATACCGTCACAGTGATTGCCGTGGCCTGACACTTCAAAAGAGTATTGACTGCAGAGACAGTGTATGTTCCGGCGGCAAGGCTGGAGAGAATATTGGTTGTCGTAGGGTAATCCGGTGAAGCTTTAACAGCAGAGCCGTTATACCAAGAAAAAGTGTAATCGGATGGCACTCCTGTTGAGACACTCGCCGTCACTTGTCCATCCAGAGGCACACAATGAGCTTCATCGACTGTCGTTGCTGAAAGCGTAGGTGTCACGATGTTATTGTTGATAGTAACTTCATCGGTATCCATACACCCGGAGACGTTATCAGTCGCCTGAACGGTATAAATTCCTTGCTGTAAGCCTGCGACTGAAAAAGTTGTAGCAATCTGGTTAGCGGCCAACGTATTTTGTCCAGAAAACCAGGCAAAACTGTATCCAGCAGTTACGCCACCTACACTTGCTGTAGCCGATCCGTTCGGGCTCGACTGATCGCATGATGTTTGGTCTGAAGTCTTCGTTGCAGTTACCGTGACTGGTGGCGTGGAGATCAAACTCACGGTAGTGGGAGGACTGCTTGAACATTGAAGCACATTATCTGTGGCCACAACTGTATATGATCCTTGCGGAATATTGCTGTAGGTGGCTCCCGTGAAATCAGGGACAGGTTTTACATTAGGTCCGTTGTACCATTGAAAAGTATAGTTGGAAGTATTCCCCGCTACATTGGCCGAAACACTTCCAGAAGTGGCGCTTGAGCAAACAACATTGTTAGCCGTAGTACTTACCACAATCGCCGTAGTATTATCTGGAATAGCAAATGATGCAATCGATTGGCAGCCCGAAGTTTTAGATGTAACCAATACTGTATAGGTCGTATTCTTCAGGTTTGATGCAACGGCATTGACTCCAATCTCGGGAGATGTGAAGATATCATTGCCCTCATACCACGCAAATATGAAGTCTGTAGGATTGACTCCGGCATTCACAACAGCCTGAAGCTCTCCGTTAGGGTTTTTACAATTCGTGTAGGGCTTGTTCAGCACAATCACAATATTAACTGCCGATGTGACCTGGTTGACGACAACGCTTGCTGTATCTGAGTCGCACTGAAAGGCCGTGGATTTGGCATAGACCGAATAAGTGCCGGCCGGAATCCCTGAATAAACTGCTCCGGTATAAGCAGGCGCTCCACTAATCGGAAGGCCTGTAGCGTACCAATAAAATGTATATGGCGCAGTAGTCTTGGTGCCCCCGACCAAACGATAGGCGTCAACTGCTCCGTTATCGGGCGAGCCACTACCTGCGCACTTAATATCATCGCTTAGTTTTTCTGCTGTCAGTGCGAAGGGCAACGGATTGACTGCTGCCGAAAACGAATTGTTATAATTACATTCCAGTAAATTGGTGTTTGGCAATTTTATTGGTGTTGGCACTGTTGTGCCCGCATCGTTTATCATTCCAAAAAGTGTAAAGGGCGTGCCTGGGCCGGTAATCGTTACATTAGTTGCCGAATAAACATCTCCAGGTTTAAAATTACTTAAGGCTATGGTAATAGTGTTTAATTTGACCGCACCAGCCAGTGTCGGATCGCCACTATAAAATGTTACAGGAACACTTGCATTAACGGCAACGTCACCCTGATTTGTAAACTGGAAGGAAACAGTAAAATTCTGATCAGGACAAGTAGGAGGTGTTATTTTAAACGAGTTGGCGATGTAAGCCAAGTCAGGAGCAGCATAGATCGGACAACCTTTGGAGTTAAGGAATGGCGCTTGATTTAAAAATGAGTTTAATGGCCTGTTGGGTCCTGTCGTACAACTTCCGCTAGAAAAAATTGCATCCGGATTTTGTTGTCGTTTAGGAATAGTCAGGTCGTCATTTACGTTGACGTTGAAGTATCCATGCTGATTCCAGAGTTTCCGTGCCGGTACCCACGGTTGTGAGGCCGATTGAAAAGCGCGCACCTGGCCGTTTTCATAATATGTATTGCTGCAAAAATTAGCCTGAGCAAGCGCATCGTTGAATCCGCAGGTAACACAAAGTTCGGTCGCTCCGTCGGCATTAACGTCAGCTACAATCGGATATTCACGGTTCGTTCGGGAGATACAGGTTTGCTGGGTATTCGTCGAACCATCAATACCATTAATAATGTATAGATAGTTTTCATCGCGGTAAACAACTTCAGAACTTCCATCCCCATTAAAATCAAACAATGTACATCCGGTGTACCCTGATGTTTCTTCCTTCACATCCTTCCGCCAGAACAATGTAAAATCATCCTTGAGTGCGTACAAATATTTACCTGATACAAAGGTTGCATTCAGCTTACCATCACCATCGATGTCACCAATGTTGATTCGACCCATACCGAGATACCATCCCGTCTTATAATAGTCGCTTGTCGATCCATTGCAACCAGCTATAGTAAAATTCCCCGCCTGATAATCGTTATATACAGTCAGCACATTGTTGTGCACATCCCAGAAGAAAGCTGTACTGTTATCATTTGCTTTGTAGGAACCAGTAGCAATTACATCGATAAAACCATCCTGATTGTAATCTGCAACGCTCGTGGTATGATAATTTACAACATTCGGACTTGATCTTGTCTGGTACTCAGTACGATTCTTAAGTAGCGTCAGGCTTCCTGAGCCTGCAGTTCTAGTTCCAAGGTTTACCTGATAGATATTACAGCCAATTACTAATTCGAGATCGCTCGTTCCCATTAAATCCACAGCCACAGGTCCGCCATTGACATAACGCCAATCTGTTGCACTGGCAACAATGATAGTTCCGGTTTGCGCATCAAGCACCATGTCCTTGGCATATAGTTCTACTTTGCCATCGCCATCAAAATCTGCAAGACCATAATGCACTGGATCTCCGCTTGTCGTGCCTACGCTTCCCCGAATCTGAGTTCGCCAGAGTTCATTAAAATTACAGTCGTAAGAAATAATATTATGCTTACCGCCGATGATACCGTAAATAAAAATCTCAGCACAATTATCATTGTTGAGGTTAGCAATAACTGCTTCTCGTTGCACATCGTAGCCGGGAGTAATGGTCTTTTTTATGCTCCCGTTTCGCCCATCGAGAATGTATAATTTATCGGTAACGCTATTCAGGGTGATTACTTCGGGAAACCCGTCACGATCAAGATCGCCGATGCTAATTCGGGTAAGGTGATCGGTCACCTGATTGGGAGAACCCCACGCAAGTGCCATTGAAAATTGTGGAAAGGAAGCAGGTTTAGCTTCGCAATTCGCATTGTTGCCTACGTATCCACCTTTGCAGCCTACAAAGTTTGCACAATCACTATCGTAACAATCAACGAAACCGTCTCCGTCATTGTCGATCCCGTCATTACAAATTTCTACCTGTGCAAAAGTGGATGTAGTGATTAAGGCAAACGCCGCAAAAAAGACGAATAGTTTTTTCATAAATCTTCAAAGATAGCCATCGAAAAAGAAGACTAAGCAACTATACGAGGAAAAGCCCAAGTAAAATTACAAAGAGAAACTTAATCGACATTCGATACAATAAGTCTAACCCAACGGATGTAATATTTCACCTGCTTATAATTTTCTTAGCATTGGCTTCGCAAGTAGTACTATCTATACCTGCAGATGAACACCAGCTACGGTTATTCACCGACTATAAATTCCAATTAGCGAACAAGCGTAATACTGCCCGTTTTTGGCGTATTGTCACCATCGCACCGGATGATGTAATAATAAGCCCCAATTGGCAAGAGATGACCATTATAAGTACCATCCCAATTGTTGGCGTACGGCTTTGAGTCATAAACCTTCAGTCCCTTCTCATCATAAATAGTTACGCCACATTGAGGATAAGTCTCAATGTTCTCCACAATCCATTTTTCATTTATAGTGTCTCCATTTCCGGGAGAGATGAAGTTTTGGGGATTCAACTTGCTGGTCACCGATTCTCCTTTCACATTGACGGTAATAGAATCCTTTGCTACACAGCCGTTGCTGTCCTTGCCGGTCACTTTGAATAGCGTACTCACCAAAGGTGTGGCTGTTGGGTTTGCAATGGTAGAGTCAGACAAAGTTTTTCCTGGTGTCCACATATAATTCACAAGACCAGAGGCAACAAGCTGCGAGGGTTTGCCTTCATCCACTAATGGCGGAGTTGCCGAAATCGTAATTACGGAAAGCGGAAATGTTGTTACTGCCTGACTTGCCGTAATCACACAGCTATTCGGTGCCGTGGCTGTTACTGAATAAGTCCCATCGATAGTCACATTTATCGACTGGGTTGATGCTGAGTTGCTCCATTGATAGGTACTAAATCCAGCCGATGCCTGCAGGGAAAAAGGAGAGCCTGAGCAAAATGAAAATGCACCCGAAGAAGAGGTAATTGCCAATGGCGGAGCCGCCTGAACTGTGACTGGTTGTGAATTAGATTGAGTGCAAATTCCGCCCGTGTACGACGCTGTCAGTTTCACGGTATACGTATTGGCGTTGGTGTAGCTGTGAACCGGGCTTGCGGCTGTAGAAGTATTAGTGTCACCGAAATCCCAGCTAAAAACTGGCGTTGTTTGAGGGTCAGTTGTCGATTGATTTGTGAACGTAATATTCTGGCCTGTACAAAGAGATGAGGGCACGGAAAAATTGGGAACGGGAAGACTTACTACCAACATTGACAGTGTATCAGAAATAGCGGGAGGGCATGCCGGATAAATTGTGCTTGTTACTTCTCCGAAATAATTTCCGCTCAATGAAGCCACAAACGATGAGCTCGTTTGACCCGCAATAATCCCTGAAGTTTTTTCATACCATTGATAGGAAACATTGGAAGTGCTTGGTACCAATGAGAGTGTGGCCGTTTGCCCTTGACAAATCAAGGTTGATGCGGGAGAACTTATTGTAAAGTTTGGAAAAGCAACAGCATCTACCACCGTTGACGTCTCCTGTGCCAAGCAAGTACCACTATATACATCGAGAATATACTTGCCGGCATTTGAGTAAGCAAAATTAGTAACCGCAGCAGGTGCCAATCCTGAGCCGGAATAGGAAGCCGGGCCTCTCCACAAGTACTGTGTTGCCCCAACATCGGCAACATTCAATTGTAATGTTCCATTCAGACACACCGGGCCATTGTTCGTCGGGCTCGCTGCAGCTAATGCAGAAGCCGGGCCCACTGTAATATTCACAGCGTTTGAGGTGGTCACGCAAGCACCTGCCTCGGCTGTTGCCGTTATCGTGTAAAGACCGGTAGCTATTATACTAAGGTTTGAAGTTGTTGCAGCCGGAACCGCTACGGCACTGCTATACCATTGATATGTTGCTCCGCCGTTCACTGTGGCATTCAACTGCAACGGAAAACCAGTGCAAATTGTCAGCGGACCTCCAGGCAATACTACAGGAGTCATGCAAGAGGCATTTCGAAAAATTGAGACCTTTGATGAATTAATACTATTAGCGACATCATCAACACTCGTAAAAGTTATGTCGGGCTTGCCGTCACCATCCATGTCGGCAATTTTAACATGACGATTTATATACGTGGTCGGTAGTATAGTTTTCTGAAATGACAAACTTCCGGCAGTACTTGTATTGTTTAGAACCGTCAGTGATTTGTTGGTAACAGAAGCCGTCACGATATCCAGCTTACCGTCACCGTCCAAATCTCCAAAATCCAATCCCCATGGATGAGTATCAGTTACAAATGTTTGCGGCGCAGCATACTGAATGGTACTTGAACTTTTATTTAGAAAAATTGAAACGCCCGAGCCAAGCAATTGGGTTGCAACTATTTCCGGCAAGCGGTCGCCATCTAGATCGCCCACTTTTATGTTGACCAAAGTTCCCGGCAATGCCAGAGACACCTGGCTTCCCATGTTGACCGTACCGACAACACTCTGATTTTTGAGAATCGTAACGTTACCAGCGGCTGTCAAAAATTGAGACGTTATTATTTCAGGAAGGTAATCGCCATTCAGGTCTTCAATAGACAGGCCGTCAGTACTAGCAACTCCCGTTACCGGAACAATAATAGGAGCACCAAAAGTAATTGTTGACGTTGTGCTAAAGTTTTGAAGAATAATTACGTCAGGTGCACCCTGGTCGCTAATAATAATCTCCGGTTTACCGTCACCGTCAAGGTCTGCAATTTCCAATCGTTTTACTTTCTTCCCTGTGATGGTGATAGTTGAAAGGTTAAATGAGAAAGCTCCGGTATTCCGAAAAACAAAAATGCGATTACCGCCATTTCCTTCAGAAACGACAAGGTCCGACAGCCCATCGCCATTCAGGTCGCCGCAGCGGGCATGAACAGTTACTGTGCCAACAGAAGGCGAGGTTTGTGTGAAGCTATAACTTCCAACTGTGCTGTTATTTCTAAATAGGGTTATTGAATTTGTGCTTTCATTGGCAGTGGCTACATCCAGCTTGCCGTCATTGTCAAAATCGCAAAGGCAATGATCATATAATCCGCTGCCCGCAGAAAAATCAAATTGACCCTGCATTTTTGTAGCATCAAATCCATGGGTTCCTCCAAAATCCAGAAAAAAAGATTCACGGGAAAAGCTGCCGAGACCACTGGTAGTATTAACAACATTAATTTTATCAAACGTTGTGCCCATAGGTGTTTGCGCCTCAAGTAGCTGATCAGTGATTGATGTAATCGTGCCTTTCGCACCACCAAAGTAAACCGCTACTTTTGTAGGGTCAGTGCCAAAATTGGCGCCCGTTAAAGAAACGACTTGCGATGGCGAAGAAAATTGGTGGTCGATCAATTTGACTTGCGGAACCTGTGCCAATGCACTGATCGACTGCACCAGCAGCACCAAAAACAATGACTTTCTTATGATGATATTATTTTTCACTTATAATTAATCGCTTTCCGTTGAAGTTAGTAAGCCGGCCTTTGAAGGGGCCATCGACACGGTTTATTTTTCTATTACGGTTAAAATTTTGGCATCTCTTAGTTTGGTATAAGTCTTCAGGTTTTTCAATTCCTCATTAGCTTCTACCAATTTAGTAGTCTCAAAGGTGTACACATAATATTGTTTGTTGCGTGGGAAGAAGAAAATCTGACTGTTGTATTTCTGCGTGATCAACTTCTTCTTAAAATCTTCGGCCTGCTCAAAAGTGGCAAACGCTTTCACATACACGTAGTAACGTTTTTTATCTTCTGCACGGGCTGCCTCCTCATCGTCAATGGTTTTTTCATGGTAGCGAGAGTCATGACGTATGGTTTCTGTCTTGAGTGTAGAGCGCAACTGTGGTACTTTAAATTTAAACTTCTTCTCTTTACTGAGTTTGTACCCAATCTGCAATTCGTGGCTTCCGGTAGAAAAACCTTTCTGCGGCTGCCCACCCGGTTCATAACTATAACAGACAAGAAACTGATCCCATGCAAAACCAGTGCTGGCTATCAACCCATATTGCTGCCGATAACCCAGACCCAGCCAGAAATTATCGGAGAGGTTAAGCTTACCAACTACTTCAAACTGATTGTTTCCTGCTGCCGCATACCGGTAGAGTCCGTATAATTCTAGCGGGGCGTAATGATCATCCGATTTGGATCTTACTTTCACTCCGCGGCTGGTCTTGTTTACCAACTTTCCTTCCATTTTCTTTCGAAACGAAAAAGTAAAAAGCATATTATCAAATGGAGCCATACCGGTTTTTGAAACAGCGCCGGGCGAATACACCGGGCCAATCAAACTTGGTAACACGGCACCTAAACTTACTCCCGAAGACGAAACCCATTTCATTCCAAAATTAGCGGATGGCTGAAAACTATTGGACTGATAATTAGTAATTGCCGGATCGTTCGGGTTTGACACCTGACTGATATCTATCGTATTTGAACTGGCCCCACCCGATATGCCAAAAAACAATACGTTATTTGGATTGAATGGAACGCCATAAGCATAGGTAACTAAAGCCTGACTTGTATTCAAAAGCCCACGACTATAGGAGGAGAGCTTGATTCCAATTCCCGAGCGAGTATTATCAATTAACGTATTTAAATTTAAGGTAGCAACAGCAGGGGCTCCTTCTACAGTAAGCCATTGCTTTCGATAATTTGCAAATCCATAGGCATGGTCAGTGGCAGCCTCTGCGGGGTTATACAAATACGGGTTGACGTAGAAACTGTTATACACCGAATAGTTCTGAGCCCGCAGCTGATAACATAGAAGAGACGAAACAATAAAGACTGACACAGCCTTCTGGCTGCACAAAAAATTAGTCATTAGTCATTTTACGGCTATACAAAGTAACTACTTTTTGAGTTAAGGAGTCTATCGTTTGGCTACCGCTTTGGTAATTAGGCGATGCCCAACGTCATTTATCAGCATTTCGGGCGGTACTGTAACCGCCGTATCTTCGGCATGCCGAATTATTTTAATAGTTTTACTCAACAAAAGAGATGGTGCAGCGCGTTATTTTTCGATTTCCCCTTGTTGTAGCGATCCTTGGTTTTATTAGCTCAAACGGTCAGGTACTGATCGGGCCGACAGTGGGTGGCGGCGTTTCATGGGTATCATTTCACGATCCTGTAAGTCGTCAGTTTTACAAGCAAACACCCGTGCCCACGTTCACACTGGGCATGGCATTATCGTTTCAAGTGAGAAAGAATTTTTACATGCATTCGTCTTTGCTGTATTCCCGCAAAGGAGAAAATCTTTCTTCCAACACCTCTCCTGATCTGGCTCAAAAGGAGGTCTATCATTACATTGACGCGCCCATTATTTTCACTCATGAGTTTAAAATCAAATTCGGCAGAAATAAAATCATTAAATGGTATGCGGGGCTTGGGCCTAATATCAGCTACTGGCTGAACGGTAGAGGAACGGTGATCACTTCTGGCATGAAGGAAGATCTCTTGCCAACACTTCACTACAAAATTGCTTTCCAGCAAACCCCTGATAACCCTGATCCGTCAAAAGTTTATGTGGCCGATGCGAATCGAATGCAGTTAGGTCTTAATCTCGCCACCGGTTGGGTTTTCGAGCCTGCTGGTCTTCAGAAAATATATATTACCGTGCGCTACGAAATCGGGCATACTTACTTATCCAAAAGCGGAGTGGAGAACCTTACGGGCATCAACGACTATCACGGCGATATGCAAGCCCGACCAATGGGACTTCGCATTACTGCCGCCTACGTGATTGACCTTAAGACAGCTGACAGAAAAAAAGGTAAAAGCACAAGCACGATCACCAAAAAACGTAAACGGTAGGTCTCAGTCTGCTTCCTCAATAACTTTGGTAATGGCGGCAACAATGTCGTCGAGTTTTTTTGTGGAATCTTCCAGCCGATTGACGATGTGCGAACCCTCAGCATCAAGTCTGATGGTTTTGAAGATATTCATTAAGCCGAGAATACTGGCAACCGGTGCGCGGAGTTTGTGGGCATTGATGAAAGCGTATTCCTCGAGTGCTTTATTTTTTCTTTCCAGCTCAATTGTGCGTTCGAGCACCAATTTTTCAAGGTTCTCATTGATGTTGCGTATCTCTTCGTCCTGTATCCGAATCGCCTCATAGCTGGCCATTAGCGCAAGTCGCGATTTTATTTCTCTGATAAATAGCTCGTATCTAGTTCGGATTAGCACCACCATGAACACAGCAACAGCTGCCAGAAGCAAACCTCCTTTTACCAAAAACTGACCCATATCGAGATCAGGATTTGAGGTTATAAAAAAGAGAGTTGCCAAAGCCGAAATCAAAACAATCAAAACAGAATAGTACCATTCCCACAAAATAAACATCGAAGCACCTATGAAGAGCGCCATGTAGTTGAGGTTTTGTCCCAACAAATCTGCGTTGCCTATAAAGCTGAAAATAAAAGCGTTTTGAAAAGATATCAGAAGGAATGTGATGGCAATATTGACGCGCGACGGGAATCCGTATTTTTTTCGGACTGCAAACATAACAAGGGTGATGAAAGAGACGCAGCAGCGAATAGCAAGCAATAATTTCCAATCATTGGGAATATTAAAGTAATCGGTGGCCGCAAAAATAGGATCGAAAATAGTTGCGACCCACAGCACTTTCATGTGATAGTCAAAAGATGTCTTCTCGAGTTCGGTCTTCCAAGCTTTGGGAGTGATGCCAGAAAGGAGATCGGAATAGCTTGGTGATTTTGTCATCAGATTTTGCTCCCTCTAAGGCTAACTCTTATGTACGAAATTCATTAAGTAACTGGATTTTAACCCTATTACGTTTCACACAAAATAAAAAAAAAACTTTTTAGAGAAGCAAAAGCCATCAAAAAATGCCTAAAAAGGCACTTTTTGGATATAAGCAGATGATGGAACTGCCCAGCCTATTAGCTGCACCTCGCGGGTTACCTAAAAGGTCGTAAAAAAAGCGACAATAAGTCGCTTTCTTCTAAGTAGCGGGGACAAGACTCGAACTTGTGACCTTTGGGTTATGAGCCCAACGAGCTACCAACTGCTCCACCCCGCGATATATTTTTTTCGGAACCTTATGTTCCTCTGGCTTTCAAACTTGGGTCCGCCAACCGGCAGACGCGACCCCAACGAGCTACTCCCGATGATTACGGGACTCACCCAGCGATTTGGGACAACAAAAGTAGAACCATCTCCATTAAAAACCAAATCAAACTAAACTTCTATCCCTATTCATCTTCGTTTTGTAATTTCAACGTTTAAATTTTTTGACGATGATTATCGATTTACGAAGCGATACTGTGACAAAGCCAACACCAGGTATGCTTGATGCTATGATGCGTGCCGAAGTAGGCGACGATGTGTTTGGCGAAGACCCAACAGTGAAACAGCTGGAAGAAAAATGTGCTAAGCTTCTGGGCATGGATGGCGCTGTATTTTGCCCATCCGGCACGATGACCAACCAAATTGGCATTAAAGTGCTCACACAGCCTTTTGAAGAGGTGATTTGCTATAAAGGCTCACACATTTATAAATATGAAGGTGGTGGACTTGCCGGCAACAGCAATGTAAGTGTGCGGTTACTTCCTGGTGATCGCGGTCGACTTTCGGTTGAAGAAGTTGCCAGCAACGTAAATAACATCAACGATGCACACCAACCACTGACTTCGGTTGTTGCACTTGAGAATACTGTTGTACGTGAGGCTGGAAGTTTCTATCATTTAAATCAGATTGCGCCTGTTGCTCAACTGGCACGTTCTAAAAATTTAAAAATGCATCTGGATGGCGCACGGTTTTTCAATGCATTAACTGAAACTAAAGACCCAGCAAGCGACTACGGAAAATACTTTGATACCATCTCTATTTGTTTGTCCAAAGGATTGGGTGCACCTGTTGGTTCTGTTCTTGTTTATAAAAAAGAATATGAATCCAAAGCCCGAAGGATGCGCAAAGCATTTGGTGGTGGTATGAGGCAGGCGGGATTTCTGGCCGCAGCCGGAATCTATGCTTTGGATAATCACATCAACAGGCTCAAAGAAGATCACGGGCGGGCAAAAACGCTCGGCCAGGTATTACAAAATTTGCAATGGGTGAAATCCGTAATGCCTGTAGATACCAACATCGTGATCTTTGAGGTAGCCGCTCACCTTACGCCCGAAAAGGTTTTGGCAAAATTCAATGAGCAAAACATTAAAGCAATTGCTTTTAGTCAAACTGAAATTCGATTGGTGACGCACCTGGACTATAATGATGAACAATTGAACAGAACCACAGAATCATTCAAAAAGATTTCTTTCTGATAAATGTTATTTAGCGCTCCATCTCCGCTAGCCGAGCGTATGCGGCCTACTACTCTCGATGAGCTCATCGGGCAGGAGCATTTGGTGGGCGTCAATGGGATCATTCGCAAGGCAGTCCAGTCAGGCAATATTCCTTCAATGATCTTGTGGGGTCCGCCTGGTGTGGGGAAAACAACAATTGCTAATATCATAGCTCATGAAGTAAAACGACCGTTTCACACGATTAGCGCCATCAGCGCAGGTGTAAAAGATATTCGTGAAATAATTGAAAAAGCTAAATTTTCGCCTCGTGCTATTCTATTCATTGATGAAATTCACAGGTTTAATAAATCCCAGCAAGATGCACTGCTTGGTGCTGTAGAAAAAGGAACAATTACGCTGATCGGCGCGACAACAGAAAACCCTTCCTTCGAAGTAAATTCAGCCCTACTCTCACGCTGCCAAGTGTATACACTCAAACCGTTGGGCGAAGAGGAATTATTGAAGCTAATCGACCAGGCCCTGAAGCGAGATAATGATTTGAAGAAGAGAAAAATCACTATCAAAGAACATCAGGCTTTATTGAATATTTCGGGTGGTGACGCCCGCAAGCTGCTCAACTTGATTGAGTTGATCAGCGAATCAATTGCGGGAGATATCGAAGTAACCGATAAGTTAGTGATTAACACAGCGCAAAAGCATATCGCGATATATGATAAAAGCGGCGAGCAGCATTACGACATTATTTCAGCATTTATTAAATCGATGCGTGGCAGCGACCCAAATGCGGCCGTGTACTACCTCGCCCGCATGATTGAAGGCGGAGAGGATGTAAAATTCATTGCTCGCCGAATGCTCATCCTTGCCAGCGAAGATATAGGCAACGCCAACCCAACAGCCCTGGTGATGGCTACAGCTACGTTTCAGGCTGTAGATGTGATTGGCTACCCTGAGGCGCGCATCATTTTGTCGCAGTGCGCCGTTTATCTGGCTTGTTCGCCCAAAAGCAATGCAAGTTATGTTGCTATTGACGGTGCTTTGAAGGCTGTAAATGAAACAGGCGATTTGCCGGTGCCTCTTTCAATACGCAATGCGCCAACAAAGCTGATGAAGGAAATGGACTATGGGAAAAATTATAAGTATGCACATAGCTTTGAAAGCAATTTTGCCGACATGGAATTTCTCCCCGATAAAATTAAAGGGACGAAATTTTATGAACCAGGCAAGAATGCACGTGAAGAAGAGCTACGGAATTATCTGAAGAAATTGTGGAAAGAGAAGTATGGGTATTAATCTTAAAGTTCAATGCAGCGTTTAATTTTTGAATCATCTCCAGCTTTCATTTTTCTATGCCTTTTCCTTGGCTTGGGCTATGCTTTTTTACTTTATAAATCAAAGCATCCCTGGAGCAAACGAATAAATCAGTTGCTTTTTGGATTGAGAGCTCTAACAGTGGCTTTGCTTTCTTTTTTGATGATCGGACCAATAGTAAAGCTCACCAACAACATCTTTGAAAAACCGGAGATCGTTTTGCTTGTCGATAACTCCACTTCGTTGAAAGAAACTGTAGACTCAGTCAAATTTCAAACAGAATTAAATGAAACCCGAAAACAATTAAAGGATCAGGGTTACGAGGTTTCTATTCAAACATTAACAGGAAATAATATTGAGAAGATAAAATTTGACAGCCGTACTTCTGATCTGAACAGTGCGCTCAAAAACACAATTGCCGACTACGAGGGAAAAAATTTGGCGGGCATTGTACTTCTCACCGACGGCATTTATAATTCAGGTTCATCTCCGCTATACACTCCCTGGCGCGTTCCTGTCCAGACTGTCGGTTTGGGTGACACCATAGAACATGCTGACTTGGTTCTAAAGAATGTCGCGTATAATAAAGTCGCGTATCAGGGCAACCAATTCCCACTACGTGCGGAGGTTCTGATCAAGAGATTGCCTAATCAGGATGTTACGGTTTCAGTACGCCAAAACGGGGCGCTCATTAATCAGCAGAAGAAAAATACAGGCAACAAGTCGTTGCTGGAGTTTGATTTTTTGGCCGACGCCAAAGAAAAAGGGATTCAGCGGCTGGATGTTTCTGTGCAATTGGTACCTGCTGAAATGAACATAAAAAATAACAGCGCCAGTATTTTCGTAGAAGTAGTGGAGGGCCGTAAGAAAATCCTTGTCATTGCTCCGGCTCCGCATCCCGATCTAAAAGCGTTACGATCCGTTGTGGAGAAAAATCCAAACTATGAATTTATTCTGCACATTCCGGGTGTGTCCAAAACAGATCCGGCATTGCTTCAACCAGGCCAGGCAGAACTGGTAGTTTTTGATCAGCCGTTTGATCAGGAAATAAAAACCTCTGCTCTGTTTTCGCAGCTAAGCAAAGGGAAGTCTTCAATTCTGCTTCTCATTGGAAACAAAACGAATCTCCGGCAGTTGGTTCCAAATGGCGTCCCCTTGAATTTTGAAAATCCCTATCAAAAAGATGAAGCCACGGCAGTAGTGAGTGCAAATTTTCATGATTTTGATCTTTTAGAAAACAGCAGCGCAATCCTTTCACGCTATCCGCCAATAAAAGTGCCCTTCGGAAAATTCTCTTATCCACAAAACGCACAAGTGATATTAAATCAACGAATCGGAAGTGTGCCAACAGACAGGCCCATGCTCCTCTCGTGGGACGAGAACAATCACAAAGTTGCGGCTTTCATTGGCGAAGGCTTATGGCAATGGCGACTAAGCGAATTTTCTTCTACCGAGAAGTCAGAAGTCTTTGATGATGTCTTTTTGAAGCTCGTGCAGTACTTAAGTACGCTGGACGACAAACGAAAATTCAGATTTTTTCCTATTCAAAATGAATTTACGGATGCTGCACCTGCCGTTTTTGAAGGACAAGTGTACAATGATTTATTTGAAAAGGTTTATGGAAATAAAATCGACCTGACGCTGCGCAGCGAGCTTGGCGGAGCTACAAACTATAGTTATCTGCTCAGTCCTGGTGGTGAACGTTATCAGATAGGTGGCTTAAAAGAAGGCTCATATAGTTACACTGCGTCTACCTTAATTAACTCCAAAAAGGAAAGTGTTTCAGGTCAGTTTTTAGTTACTGCGCAAAATATAGAATCACAAAATTTAGTCGCCGACTTTGGATTGATGCGCAAGCTTTCGTTATCTACAGGCGGAAGGTTTTATCGCTCAAACGAATTGCAGAAATTTATAGCCTATAATAAAAAGATTGAAGCAAAGAGTTTAATCCACTCAGAAGAATCGCTCGATCCGTTTATTCACTTAAAGTGGTTTTTCTTTTTGTTACTCGCCCTAATCAGCACCGAATGGTTCATACGAAAGTACTCGGGGAGCTATTAATACTCAAAATTTCCGTTTACAGTTTTGAGTGTTACTTTTTTAGATGAGAAGGATTCTACCCGGCCGATTATTTTTGCATCAATTCCAAAGCTTTTAGAAATCGTAATCACCCGATCGGCAAATTCTTTGCTCAAATAGATTTCCATTCGGTGACCCATATTAAAGACTTTGTACATTTCCTTCCAATCGGTTCCGCTGCAGTCGTGAATAAGTTTGAAGAGCGGAGGAATATCAAATAAATTGTCCTTGATAACGTGTTTGTTATTAATAAAATGAAGCACTTTGGTCTGTGCTCCTCCGCTGCAATGAACCAACCCATGAATGTGCTGACGTAATTCTTTCAAAATCGCAATCATCGCCGGAGTATAGGTGCGCGTAGGCGAAAGCACCAATTTTCCAATGTTTAATTGCACTTCAGGGATTGTATCCATCACTTTGTATTTCCCGGCATAAACCAGATCAGCGGATACCTTGTTGTCAAACGATTCAGGGTATTTTGAAGCATACTCTTTGTAGAATACATCATGCCTTGCTGAAGTGAGGCCATTGCTTCCCATGCCGCTGTTATATTCCTTTTCGTAAGTAGCCTTTCCAAAGGAAGCCAGTCCAACAATAACATCTCCATCCTCAATGTTACCATTGTCTATCACATCACTACGTTTCATTCTCGCAGTAACTGTGCTGTCAACAATAATTGTTCTGACTAAGTCTCCGACATCAGCAGTTTCACCTCCGGTACTTTGAATATCCATTCCGTGTTGTCGCAGCATCGCAAGCACTTCTTCAGTACCTTCAATGATCTGTGAAATCACTTCGCCGGGAATCAAGTTTTTATTTCTTCCTATCGTAGAGGAGAGGGCAATCGGACCAGTGGCGCCAACGCACAAAAGGTCATCCACATTCATAATGATGGCATCCTGTGCAATTCCCTTCCAAATACTCAGATCGCCGGTTTCTTTCCAATAGATGTATGCCAAAGAAGATTTTGTGCCCGCACCATCAGCATGCATCACTGTACAATAATCAGCGTCGCCAGTTAAAAAATCTGGTACAATTTTGCAGAAGGCATTTGGGAAAAGACCTTTGTCCAGATTCCTAATTGCCTGATGTACGTCTTCTTTTGAAGCAGAGACTCCTCGTTGCGAATAGCGGTCTGTTTTCAAGATATTTATTTCAGCTTCACGCCAATCCACAAGTACCCTGCAGAAGAAAGTACATTGTATTGGTAGTTGTTTGAATAGTAGCGTGGCTGCTGACCATAGCTACCAGGGCCTCTGGAGCCTGGTCCTGGTCCGGTTGGATTAGTCCCAGCCGATTTATTCTGAACAACCAAACGTCCCGTTTCAAATTCCACACCCATCAGCGTTACTTCACTCTTTTTGATTCGAAAAGCTTTAAATGGAATTTTGGCTTCATAAATATAGGCACCATCGTCTTGCGCTACGATGATAGCTTCAATGCCATTCATCAGCCCAAGGCGACTGGAAACAATGTTCTGCTTAGCCAAGCCAATCAGTTCAACTACCTCAACGTCATTAATCAAATCTTTTTTCATTTGAACGCGCTCTGCAAGATCCGTCCCTTTTTCCATTGCTTCTTGCCTTTCTTTTTTTAATTCACTCGGGTCTTTTCCAACCGGGTATTTAAGTCCTACTTTTCCTTTTCTTTTTCCATTAGGGTTAAGTCTCAATGACAATCCAAACAGACCAATTTTTTGCTGCGTCAAATCATCAGAAACTTTCATCCGGATATATAAATTATCAGCATCATTGCCGATGTTGGTCAGGAACTTGCCGTCAGGGTCAAGCCACCAATCACCCGGCCATTCATCAACCTTACCATCAATGACGGGCGGTTTATCGAACTGAATACTCTCGCGAATTCCCTTTTGAGCAATTACACCCGCAGAAGGCAAGAGAAAAATGAGGTAAAGTAGTTTACGCATAATGTCGGTTTGAAATCCAAAATTAATGAAAGCCTGAAATTCTACGTTTTTAATTTTCGCCTCAAGGTTGCGTATTATTTCAGAGTCAGCTTACTAAATAGCTCCCACGCAACAATTCCTACACAAACTGAGATATTTAATGAATGTTTCGTTCCTGATTGGGGAATTTCGAGGGCAAGATTAGCCAATTCTATGACTTGTTCACTCACTCCGAGCACCTCATTTCCAAACACTAGACAGTACTTTTGTCCGGTTGCCGGGTTGAAACTTTGGAGGGGTTTACTTTCTGTGGTCTGCTCTATGATAATGATCTGATAATTCTCCTCTTTCAATTTTGCCACTATCACTTCAGGCCTCTCACAATATTCCCAAGCTACCGACTCGGTTGATCCAAGAGCCGTTTTATGAATTTCGCGATGAGGCGGAGTACCAGTAATGCCAGTAAGAAAAATTTTTTCTATCCGAAAAGCGTCAGCTGTACGAAAGGCTGAGCCCACGTTGTGCAAGCTGCGAACATTATCCAACACAATACAAACAGGAATTTTTTCAGATTCCCTGAATTGATCCACAGATATTCGGCCTAGCTCCTCGAGTTTTAGCTTCTTCATTATGAGGTAAGTTGATGAACCAGCGAAACAACTTCCTTTGCCTCGCGCACATCATGCACACGCAAGATGTCAGCACCTTTTAACAAAGCGATGGCGTTAACCGCAGTTGTTCCGTTCAATGCATTTTCTGGATTTGTCTTCAGCGTCTTCCAGACCATCGACTTGCGCGAAAGCCCGACCAGCAATGGCTTACCAAGTATGGTGAAATGCTCGAGTTTATTTAAGAGCTCAAAATTTTGGTTGATGGTTTTCGCAAATCCAAATCCCGGGTCAACGATCACATCTTTAACTCCCATGTGCCCAAGCTCTGATATCTTAGGATGAAAATAATCGATAATCTCCTTAGTCAGGTTTTCGTATTCGGCGTGCTGACTCATTGTTTGTGGTGTTCCGCGCATGTGCATTAAAATGTAGGGCACATTCAGCTCAGCAACCGTTTCAAACATTTTGTCATCCAGTCCGCCTCCCGAAATGTCATTGACGATTGACGCACCTTCGTTAACCGCACATTTGGCTACCGCTGAGCGATAAGTATCAATGGAAATAATTGCTTCGGGAAAGTTTTTCAGGATTGACTTCAGTGTTGGCAACACACGCGCCATCTCCTCCTCAACAGTAATCTCTTTGGCCCCAGGACGGGTCGAATATCCGCCCACATCAATGAAGTCAGCGCCTTCAGTCAGCATTTTTTCGATTTGTTTCAGAACAGCAGTTTCATCGGTATACCGATTACCATCAAAAAAACTATCTGGCGTAACGTTGAGAATGCCCATCACCTTGGGCTGCAAAAGATTGATCAGCTTACCGCGAATGTTCAGTGTTTTGTTCGTCGAAAATATTTTACTTTGCATGCTTATGAATGATCAAACCGCTCACGAATATAAAGAGGCGATAGCTGCCTGCAAAAAGTTGTTTGCCCAGAAGACGAAAGACTACGGCACGGCTTGGCGCGTACTAAGGCTTCCTTCCATCACTGATCAAATTTTTATCAAGGCACAACGTATCCGGAGTATCCAGGAAAAAGGCTCTCAAAAAATTGAGGATAGCATTAAAGACGAATTCACAGGCATCATCAACTATTGCGTAATCGCAATCATGCAAATGAACCTTGTTCATTCTGACAAACTGGAAATGGATTTCAAAGAGCTTGAACCGATGTATGACCAAGCGGTGAATGAGACTTTTGATCTGCTGCAAAACAAAAATCATGATTATGATGAAGCTTGGCGAGAAATGCGTGTAAGCTCAATGACCGATATAATTCTTATGAAATTGTTAAGAGTGAAACAAATTGAAGACAATCAAGGTAAGACGTTGGTAAGTGAAGGCATAAAGGCAAATTATCAGGATATGATTAATTACTCGGTTTTTTGTTTGATAAAAATGAAAGTGGTCAACTGATTTCTTGTTATGCAAAAATTCTTCGATCAGTTCTCGCGTTTTTTTGTTGGAGCCCTCTTCATTTTCTCGGGTCTGATCAAACTCAATGATCCTGTTGGCACTCAAATTAAAATGGAAGAATATTTTGAAGTCTTTGCCGATGACTTTGGCTCTTTCTTCCATCATTTTATTCCCTGGTCTTTAGAAATTGGGATGATAATGATTGTGCTGGAAATAGCTCTGGGAGTAGCTATTCTCGTTTTCTGGCGCATGAAGTGGACAGGCTGGACGCTTCTTCTGCTAATGGTTTTTTTTACATTTCTCACTTTTTACTCTGCCTATTTTAACAAGGTGACGGACTGCGGTTGCTTTGGTGATGCTATAAAACTCACGCCTTGGCAGTCGTTTATAAAGGACGTAGTGTTGATGGGTTTTGTGTTCCATCTGTTCTGGTATAAGCATACGTACGTGCCCGCGATGCGCACCCGCGAAGGCGATGCATTAATTATTGGAACGGTAGCTCTTAGTGCGTTTCTAGGAGTTCATGCAGTTCGCCACTTGCCTTTTATCGATTTTCGAGCCTATAGAGTTGGTAATAACATACCTCAGCAAATGTTGCCTCAAGAACTGCCGGTGATTGAATATGTTTTTGAAAAGGACGGGAATAAAATCAAGTCGCTAAAATATTTATCCGATGCAGGATACAAATACATCTCTTCAAGCGTACTGAATGAAGAAAAGACAAGACCAAAGATCACCGATTACAGCGTGACCTCGCCAGAAGGTGAAGACAAGACTGCTTATACATTTGAGGGCAACAAATTGTTGATCGTAATTGCCAACGTTGATAAAGCTTCTACAAAAAATATTTCAGCCATCAGGTTGCTCACAGAACAGTTGGAGGGCAGGGTAGATTGCTTCATGGTCACGGCTGCAAATGCAGATGCCATTGAGAAATTCCGGCATGAAAATCAATTGGCGGTTCCATTCTACTTTGTTGATGCCACTGTTTTGAAAACAATCATTCGTTCCAATCCTGGCATTGCACTGTGGCATCAAGGCAAAGTACTTGGCAACTGGCATTACAACGATACGCCCTCGTCTGAAGAAGTCTTGAAACTCATTTCAAAACAGTAATGAAGATCTTTCTCATCGGTCTTCCAGGCTCGGGTAAAACAACTCTTGGAAAATCCTTAGCCGAGAAATTGAAATTGCGATTTATTGATCTCGACAGAGAGATTGAAAAAATCGATGGTCAGTCAATTCAGGAGATATTTGATAAAAAAAAGGAACCTCAATTTAGGGAGCTTGAGTCGAAAGTACTGAAAAGTTTCTGCGCTTCTGATGAGGATTATGTAATGGCAGCCGGCGGTGGCACTCCATGTTTTTTTGATAACCTGGAAACAATGAACCGTTCTGGTCAAACAGTCTTTATTGATACTCCTGCAAAAGAAATTGCCTCAAGATTAATGAAGACTAACCTTCTTGAGCGGCCCTTATTTGCTCGATTGGACCCCGACCAGCTCAAAGATAAAATTGAATTTCTGCGCTCCCAACGAATCAGTTATTACAGGCAGGCACAGTTTATTTTCTCAGGAGTTGACATTTCCTCGGGAGAAATTGCAAACAGGATTAAAGAATAAAGCCCACTGTAAGCATACCTGAAATATTGCTATTCTTGATAGTAACAATGGGGCTAAACACATCATCCGAATAGCGCACCGTGCCTCTGCTGTACGGCAAATACGATGAGCTCCAGCTTGTTTGAATAAATCCAAGGTCTACAAAATATTTCTTCGAACGATAACCCAAACCTGCAGATATACTTGTAACCGTGTTATCGATATTATTTTGAGAAGTGCTGTACGGATTGGGCATATAATTGTACCCAAGGCGGGCCCTGAAATTACTGAACCGGTATTCACCACCCACCCTGAAATTAAAGACATTGTGAAACAAGTTTTTAATTTCAGCATTATCTCCTGAAAAATCTGACGGAGTATTTGAATTAGAACCAAATTGCGACTTGCTAAAATTGACCTTCTCTACTTCGGCAGTGATCAGGCCACGTTTCTGAATGAAGAATGTGGCACCGGCCTTTATGCGCCATGGAGTTGTGAGCGAATACAAAAATGGCGTTTGAAAATAAATTGAATCTCTTAGCCCTCCGTTCAAATTTCCACTTTTACTTTGATGTGTTACATCCACAAAATTATAATTATTCCATACCGAGGTTAGCGTGGCATTATAATTTTCACTTAACGTGGGGTAATAGGTTGGCGTTGAAATAGATAAACCAAATTGTACAAAGTCTTTAGGCTTTACAATTGCGCCGATCGTTGCGTTAATACCTGTTCCTGTTACATGAAGATTCTCATCCAATTCGAAACCAGTAAGATTTCCTCCTGCTGGAAGAGATCCTTGCGGAAAGGATTCTGAATAGACCTTTTGTGATTGATAGTTGATTGTAGGTACTCCAAGGCCCGCACCTAAATAAAAAAAGTCATTAAGATTTACCCCGTAAGCTATATTCCATTGATTTTGCGCTCCGGAGTTTTGAATACGCTCACTTTGTTTGATTGCGACGGGGCCTGTCTGAGTTCTGTTGTCCAAAGGATAACTGTGATAATATGTTGAGTCAGCATTTAGCGTTTTTTCGCTATTTGGTCCAATTAAATAAGTATTGTAAGCCAACCTAGGGAGACTATTATAGCCATCACCAGGAGGATTATTAATATCTCCTGGATAAAATAGTTGCCCTGGCGGCTGGGCATAACTGCTTGCTTGCTGAATAAAGTAGTCAATAATTGAACTACTACTGTTTGTGCCCTGATAGGTATAGTTCTGATTAAAGTTATTGGTGCGGGTGAATGAAATAGCAAAGTTACCACTTACCAATTTCCCTTTGTGTTTGTCTGTATGTAAAACCAGACTGAAGCCAGGTATATTAAAATTTGATTTTGAGTCAGTGGTTGAACTACCTAAATAGCTGGAAGTGGAGCTATAAGAATTTATACCCAGTGATAAAGTCGCCTCTGATCGGTTAAAAAAACCAAGGCCGGCTGGGTTTGAATAAGCAGAGCTGTAATCACCGCCTAGTGCCACTTGTGCGCCTCCCATCGCTTGAATTCGGGCACTTCCCGCGGGGTTTAACCTGCTAAAGAATAAAGCTTCTTCAGCATAGGTTTGAGCAAACACATTGAATGAAAAGAGCACAAAAAGACCACCCAGCCAAAGGCCTGCATTTTTATTCATAAGTAAATTTAATCGAGTAGAAAGATGATCAAGAATCAGATTTTATCATCTTCCACGGCCACCGCCATGACCTCCGCCACCACCCATATGACCTCCACCACCCATGCCACCACCGGAAAAGCCGCTGCTACGTCCGCCTCCCCAAGATGAACCAGGATTGCTCCAGCTTCTTGCACCGGTACCGGGGTTACTCCAAGAACTGCGAGTGGGTGCAGTACTCCCTGGGTTGCTCCAAGAGCTACGGCTCGAGTTTGCGTTTTGTTTCCACGCATTGTTGTAATAGGATGAGGTATTCGAAGCTGTACTTCTTGAACCTATGGCAGAACGAGTACCGCTGCCATTATAATAAGAGGAACTCGTCCCTCTAGTAGAGGCAGAACGGGCATAACTTGTATTGGTTGTGCTACTATTCGTAGAACGTCTGCCATAAGCAGGACCTGAAGTTTCAGGACCAACACCGGCCACTGAATATCCATATGGCGAATACCCGTATCCATAACCCATCATACCGTATCCCATCATGCCATAACCCATTCCCATAAACGGGCTACCAAATCCGTAGCTCATGTAAGGGAATCCAAAAGATCCGTATCCCATACCAAGTCCATACCCCATACCACCCATCATACCCATACCATATCCCATTCCCATGCCATATCCCATACCGTACATTGACATATTATTCATCAAAGGATTATAACCTGCCATTCCATACATCGCGTAAGGGCTGTAACCTGCACCACTCATGCCATACATTGAGTATGGGCTATAACCGTAGCCCCCCATTCCATACATATTAGAGTAAGGGCTATAACCATAGGCG
>JABDGP010000013.1 GCA_013285945.1 Bacteroidota bacterium
CAATTAAAGTAATCAAAGAAATAGGTGTCTGACAGATTTCAGAAGCAATTCTTGTTATATCCTCAAAATCTTGCTCTGGCAGGGAGTCAAGAATAGAGTATTCCTTTAAAGCTTTAAGGCGTTCACTTTCGTTATCCGGTACCTTGCCAATCTTCATCTGCTATTTTTTAATGTGTAAAAGCGAAATGTACCTACAAATATTTGGCGCAGTTAATCGAATAAGCATACAAGCCTGATCAGTTAGTGAATGGTCGAATTCATTTATTAAGCGAGTAGAACCTTTCGCGAATGCGCTTCTCTGTTTGACATGATCATTCTATAGAAACCAGTCTTTATCCATTGCAGATACTCAATGATCGAATATCAAGAACCAGGCCCAAACGAAGTCGTATACTTGAATCACCAAAAGAATCCTGTATGAATAAGCTCAGATTCCTTACAATGTTTGCGGTCATTCTGACTTCCCTTGCATCCTTTACGAACATTGAAATTGTAACTCCTCCGGTAGAATATCCCGAAGGGTATAGAAATTGGACTCATGTCAAGACCGCTATTGTTGGACCAAAGAGCCCAGCTTATCCACATTTTGGCGGATTCCATCATATTTATGCCAATGAAAAAGCGATGAAAGGATATTCAACAGGCATCTTTCCCAACGGATCCATTCTTGTCTTCGATGTGTTGGAGGCAACCGAAAAAGATACCGATGTATTGGAAGGGAAAAGAAGAATTGTTGATGTAATGGTCAAGGACAGCCAGAAATATTCGGATACGGGAGGCTGGGGTTTTGAGGAGTTTGAAGGCGACAGCAAAACTCAGCGTAATATTAAAGAGCAAGCAAACTCACAGTGTTTTAGCTGTCATAAACTGAAGAAGGAAAAGGATTTTGTCTTCAGTGAATTCAGACCTTGAAAGCTGATCTGATTAAAACAGAGGCACTCTCCTACTTCTTTATATCAAAACGGGTGATCTTTCCCTCTCGCAATTTGAAAATATGAGTAACAATTTCGTCTGCCAGTAATTTTCCATCGAGGTCATGAACTACCTGATGCACCTTAACTGTCACTTCATCATTTTCCTCCTTCACTTCCAACGGAGTAACATTTGAGCTGACCAATTTAAATTGCCGTGTCCAATACTCTCGTACTCCCTCGTGTCCATAAACAAATCCTCCGTCCATGCCATTGGCCCACATTACGTCAGGAGTCATGTTATCAATAACCAAGTCGATATTCCTTTTATTGAAATTGTCGTAAATATCTTCAAAATGCTTACGCACATCTTTCATATCATTAGTTTTTGATTTTGAACATCCTGCGATTAATATCACAAGGCAAATTATAACTCTCATTGCTTTGCAGTTGTTAAAGTTGCACTAATCTGTCGTGCTTCGTTGATTATATCGATCGGGTAATTTGATAGCTCCAATATCTTAATTGCATTCCTAGTCCTGACTTGTCCTGATTTAATCGTGTGGTCAAAATGAAGCTTATTGTTTTCGATTGTCTCCGTAAAATGATACAGATCATATTCACTCGTAAGCATACCCGCCAACTCAATGTCGTGCGTGGAAACAATCACAATGTTATTATTACTATTCAAATAAGACAGTATTGCTTTTGCAGAAGCTATCCGCTCTATCGTATTAGTGCCCTTAAATACCTCATCCAAGACAAACAGATTTTGATGAGGAGATTTTATTTCGGCCAGCAATGAAGCCATAACATTAACCTCTTGAAAATAATAGCTTTTGCCTTCAAAAAGGTTATCATCAATTCGAATAGATGAAAACTGCTTTACTAACGGTGAAATATATTCGTCTGCAAAGCAAGTATAAATGGTTTGAGCTAGTATAGAATTAATCATCAGTGTTCTTAGAAATGTCGACTTACCTGACATATTTGAGCCAGTGATTAAAATACTTCGATTGTTGATTGACAAGTTGTTCTTTACGCAATTCTCAATCAGCGGATGGTAAATGTTCTTAACAACTAATTCTTTTTTAACAGGCACAAATGCAGGTTGACAAGTTTTCAACTTGCCAGCTCTGAGAGAAGCAACAGCAATTGCAGTATCAATTGTACCAACATAATTAAAGAGCGTAATGATGGATGACTGTTTGTCTCTCAATTCCTTCATTACTTTAAAAAAAACTATGATCTCAATCAAAAAGAAAGCCTTTACAATATCCAAAAAATAGTTTCCTATTTGACTTAATTCGTCCTGAAAGCCCCGCTGAACATCAAACTTGATTAAACTTGCTTTTCGTTGGAATGACCGGAGTTTAGAGATACTTTCTTTCACTGACACATCATGAAGCAAATCCCCCTTCTTTAGTAATTCACTTGCTACCTGAATTAATAAGTTCAGTTGAGGAATTGACCTGGTGAATTGAAACATGTTGCTCTTATTCCAATAGTGCACAAACATATTTAGCGTAGTGGTGAAAATAAGAAACACTAAGAGCACTGGAAATTTAACGGCGAGAGCAAGTAAGCTCACAACAATGGCAATGTCAAGGGTGAGTAGCTTCAGCCATGTTGGCTCTTCAATCAGAAAACGGTCTTGCAATAGGGTTGAAATGTAATACGCATCATTCTCATTTAGCTTGTAGAGCTCTAATTGCATCGTTTCTCTCAAATCAGCGTTCTTTATAAATGCATTGGTAAGTTCTTCTGATGAGTCTTTGGTGCTGTTGGTCGGCTCTATTAATTTCTTATACAGGAACTGTTGCCCTACTCTGCTTGTAGTTCTGTCAATAAATACAAAGAGCTGATTGAAGTCGATGTCCTCAAGCGTTTGATCTGTCAGTCGGTGAAATTGTGCGTTCACCGAATCAGCATACTTTCTAATACTCACGAAATGAAACGATTCCGATTTCGGCCTCCCCCACGATGATCGTATTTCCTCGATTCTTCTTTTCCGCTTTTGTTTACTTAGCTGGTGAGAAACAAGAAATATCAGAATAAGTATGATTGACCCTATAATCAGGTACTCCATTTATGCGGAAGGGTTAGTCCATTAGTAAACAGCATTTTGTCAGTCATTCATTTGTAATCACAACCGCTTGCCTACGCATATCTAGTTAATTAAAGTTTAAATAGTCTTTTCCTCACCACCGTCTATCGTTCAACTTGTACTCCAAAAGCGTCAACTCAAGATTTCTGTTATGAACAGGCAGTGCTTCAGTATTTGGTGTGGTGTAGTTCTCAATAAAAGTAAACCCAAAATTCTTATAGTAATTAATAATTGTAGGATTAGCGGCCCAAGTGTCCATTCGAATAGTAGTAAGTCCTTTTTGTTTTGAATGCTCAATAGCCCATTCCAAAATAGTGCCAAACAGTTTCTGTCCTTTGAAGTCAGGATTCACCACAATTCGATGAAGGTAAATAGAGTCTCCCTTATCCAACTCTCGCCATATTACTTTGTCAGTATAGCAAACACTAAAAACGATTGCCGTCTTTGCGTCAACAATTATCTTATACTGGTTTTTATTTTCAACGTCTCTGCGTATCGCACCCTTGTCGTAGTTCTTCCAAACCGGATAACCATTCCTTTCCTGATAAGCTATAGAAAGGTCAAACAGAGCAAATACTTGTTCAAGGTCGCCGGTCTCTGTGTTTCTAACCTCAATCATATTCTGATCATTAAGTACAACATAAACTGTTCTTCAATTCTGTGAGTCATTTGACAACAACATAACGTCAATTTGTCAGTGAAGGATGCTGTTTTCACTTTCGAAATCTCTCAAATTTTAGGCTTATTTTTAATATTTACTGATCTGATATTGCCATGGATCAACTCATTCTTACAAAAGCACAAGCCCGAAAGATCATCCTCCATGCTGTGGGACTATCAAAGCCCGCACAGTATGGCAAAGGCAAAGAGGCAGTTTATAAACTCATAGATCATCTCGGCTTTGTTCAAATTGATACTAATTATGTAGTAGAGCGAGCACATCATCACACCATCGCGGCACGTGTGCCCAACTACCAACCAGAGTGGCTCGAACAGCTGCAGGCAGAAGGAAGAATCTTTGAGTTCTGGACTTTTGCCACAGGGTATATTCCCATGCATGACTTCCGTTTTTCACTACCGATGAAAGAGGGCATTTTGTTGCGGGGTAAGCCATTGATACAGGCTGACTTAAATCAGATGATGAAGGTTCTCAACAGAATTTCAAGAGAAGGCCCGCTAATGGCGAATGATTTTGAAAACGATCGTGTAACGAAAAGTTCGGGCTGGTGGGATTGGCGACCATCGAAGATTGCACTCGAGCGATTGCACCTTAGCGGAAAGTTGATGACGTTTAGAAAGAAAGACTTTCGGAAAGTATATGACCTGTCAGAGAATTTAATCCCTAGCGATACTGATATGACAATGCCAACTGCAGAGGAATTTGCACAGCACGTAATCCGACGTTCACTGAAAGCGCTTGGCATTGCCTACGCTAAAGAGATTTGCTACAGCGCGCGCTACGTAAAACACACAATCAAACCAGAATTGAAAAATATGGTCAATTCCGGAGAAGTATTACAAATAGAGATTACAGGATTGAAAGGTTCTCCTATCTATATGCTTTCCGAACATAAAAACAAGAGGATCAACTTGTCTGGCGATGCATTCGTTCTTTCTCCATTTGATATCTTGAATGTCTTCCGCCATCGGCTACGCGATTTCTTTGACTTCGATTATCAGGTTGAGTGCTTTGTACCCCAAGCAAAGCGGAAGTATGGATATTTTTCGTTGCCCATATTAATTGGTGATACTTTCGTTGCCCGAATGGATTGCAAGGCTGATCGCAAGCAACTAATATTAACAATTAATAATCTTCATTTTGAGCCGGTCAAACTAACCAAGCCAATGGTTACTAAGATTATTGATGCCATCAAAACTTACGCTAAATTCAATCAATGCCTGGCAATCGATATTAAAAAATCAAACGATAAGGCAGTCATGAAAACGATTCAGAAAGGATTAGCTAAGTGATTCAATTATTTGATAATGTTCGTCCCGGAACCGAATCTTACCAAACACCATCACAGCTTTACTCCCTGAACCATGACCGATGCCTTTATTGATTGCTCTTTCAAGTGAAGGAACTTCTTCCGCTCTTCATCATGTGCGAAGTTTTTAAAGTCCTGTTCTGTATCAAACTCTACAAGATGTATTTCGTAAGGTTTGTCGATATGATGTTCAATAAACGAATTCTCATCTGGCCTTACTCTAAATAAAAGCCTGCCATTGTATTTTGAAATAAGTGGAATTGCGACATCCTCAAATTGATTAAAGATGCTTTCTTGTCCTTTAATGATGTAAATGAGTTGTGTTATGTAAATCATTAGTTCATGGATTATTATTATCAAGGATTATAACTGACTGTAGCTTCTCGAAACGGGCATTAATCTCAAATCTCAATCTTAATTCTCAAATCCTAATCAATTATCTCTTTCTCCCTACAAATCTTATAACCGAACCTTTTCCATTGTGAAAGAGGCCTTCATTCAATTCAACTTCTGTTTCTATTAATTCTATAACCTCGTAATTAATAAAGTCCGATTTTATTTCTTCAATAGAGAATAACATTTCTACCTCCTTTGGGCCGCCAACTTTTTCATTCTTGGCGATATAGTCAAGGTGACGTTTACTAAATGCTTCAAAAATGATCATTCCTCCCGCGCGCAAATAGGTGCTTACAGTCTTGTGGTATAATGATTTAATGTCTGCAGGAAAGTGCGCGTAGATCAGGGCAACTGCATCAAATTGCCCGATGCTATATTTCAATGACTGCAACTCTCCCACCTGATAGTCGAGCGTCACTTTATTAATCTCTGCAAGTCGAATAGCCTTGTTTCTCCCTTCCGTACTTATATCAAACGCCGAAACATTCCAGCCACGTTTAGCAGCAAAGACAGCATTGCGTCCTTCGCCTTCGGCCGGAAACAATATTGCACCAGGCTCCAGCTTTTGTAGTTGTTGTTGCAAATAGTCGTTAGGCTGTTCGCCATAGGCGTACTCTTCTTTGCTATATCTGTCATTCCAACGGTCAGTCCAAATGTCACTCATATTATCCCCTTCAAATTGTTATATACTTTAAAAAAATATTAATTCTTAATTCATCATTCATAAACGATTTTGATTAGGGCTTGTATCAGTTTGTTACTGATCATCAAGCGCAACCCTAATATCGCTTTTGGTCAGTTGCAAAATTAGATGAAATAGAATAACATTATTTCTAAAGCTGCGAATGAGCTATGAATTTATTTGCAATCGCGGATTCTAAACATAAGAATCACCATCGCGCTGGTTAAATCTCGGCAATCGGCTGACGCCCCAATTGTTTTAACAACCTGGCGTGCCCGCGCAACGCCCCCATAAAAGTCTTAACGCTTTTGTAAGGCAATCCAAACTCGCGTGTTGTTTCTTTAACGATGCTCGCAATCTTACGGTAGTGCACATGGCAGACGTTGGGAAACAAGTGGTGTTCAATCTGAAAGTTCAAACCTCCTACATACCATGAGAACCACCGGCTCCCATTTCCAAAGTTAGTTGTCGTCAATAATTGATGAACCGCCCAGTTGTTCTCCAGACTACGGTTTTCGTTGAGTTCAGGATATGATGTTCCTTCGATCACGTGTGCCGGTTGAAAGATGATGGCGAGGATAAATCCGGCCAGGTAATGCATCATGAAAAAGCCAGTAAGTATTTGCCACCAGGCAAGTGAAGTGACCAGCAAGGGTATTACGAAAATATATCCGGCATAGAAGATTTTAGTAGCAATCAATATAACCCACTCTCTGTTAATGTTAGCTTCCTGTTTCTTAGATAACCCGTTTTTTTGATAACGCACTATTCGCATAAAATCTTTCACAACCATCCACACAATTGTCATCAAGCCATATAAAAACCATGCATAAATAAATTGATATCGGTGAATCCATTTCCACTTGGAAGAAGGAGACAGTCGAAGGATTCCCCTGGGGCTTATATCTTCGTCTTCTTCATGAACATTGGTGTAGGAATGATGAAGCACATTGTGTTGAATCTTCCAGTTAAAAACATTAGCACCAACCAGATTGAGCGAATAACCAACCAATGTGTTGACCCATGCCTTCTTTGAATATGCACCGTGATTGGCATCATGCATTACCGATAAACCAATCCCTGCCAATCCAAAGCCCATCACTAATACAAGTCCGATGAGGAGGCCAGTGCTAGTCACCGTACTCGTTACGATAAGGAAATAGGGAATTAAATACAGGCCAAACATAAAAACCGTCTTAATTTTCATTTCCCTGTTGCCCTGCTTGCTAATGTTATTCGTCTTGAAGTAGTTACCAACACGCTTGTTTAGCGTGGCAACAAAATCTCTGTACGATGTGCCAAATGTTATGGCTTTACTAATTGCTTCCATAATGATAATATTAGAAGTTGAAAGACCGAAATTTATAAGACTTGTGCTATTCGGTAAACAAAACTGAAGAAAGGAAGAAGGGATTTAGTGGCTTCCTTGCCATGGTGGAATAGTAGACCAGAGACTTTGATACGTAAAGGTACGCAAATCCGAAACATTGTCACAGTAAAAATTCAGTTTCACGCACATTGGGTTAGGGTTGCAAAGCTTCGTTTAAATTTCAAAAATCTTGTCGATCAGGCGACTAACTACAACAACAAAATAGATTTTTAAATTTTGTTTATGCTTTAAACTTCGAAAATCTTAATTCTATATTCTTGAGTCTTAAATCAGATGTCATGTAAAAGATTGGTAGGCAGATGAGCGACACTATATCAGGACTGTCAGTTGCTATTAATCTTAAGGTCAGTGAAGAATCCTTCTGTTCCATTGTCAACCCACAAACCAATTGCGCCCACGAGGCTGTCGCCGTGTTTCAAATCGTTCACAATCAATGATGGTTGTTTGCTGTCATTAATAAAAAGCTTTGCCTGCTTACCCTTCACTTCAATCTTCATATTTATCCATTCATTCAAACCCATATCGGCATACGATTCATATATGCCGGCTGCTTCATTTCTAAGTCTGTCAAACTTGTAGTCGGGAAAAGAAAAATATTGAATGGAATGGTTTCGTCGAAGTTGGTCGTCTGCTCTTCCATTTGTAGGCCGAAGATAGATACTCTCAAACTTTGAATTATTATCATTAACCCTAAAAGCAATTCCAATAAATCCTCTTGCCGATTCCGGCGCATTCTTAAGAAGTCTGCTCAACACCTTTACTTCAATAGTTCCGTTCTTAAATTCAATCCCTTTAATCTTTACAAAGGTGGCTTCATCCGCCATTTTCACGGTAGAGTCCTTTATTACTTTCACTACATCTTTCCCGTTCAGTTTTTCGAGTGACATAGACACGTTAACTGCCTCAAGTTGCCTCTTCTCAAACTTGATTACTTGCGAATACGTATTCGTTGCACCGGCCACGAAGCAACTTAGTATCAGGTATCTAATGCTTTTCATCATTCTAATTTCTTTTGCAGTACTTTTGCCAACAATTCCTTGTTCTTCATCAACGAAATTAATTTATTTTATGAAAAGTTTGACCGGCGAAGTCATGGTTTTTATTCGCCGTGAAGTCAGGTCTTTCGACCTGACAGTCCAGTTTGCTTAGCCAGTATCCTTTTCCGCAAATTTATGAACCAAAATCAAGAAGCTATTCAAGTGAGGAAGAGGGTTCGAGCGTCAGGCCGAAAGACCTGACGTCACAAAACCGATAGTAAGGCTGAGTTATAGTTTTTATTATTTAACCAAATCGTAATAGGAGAATCACACGGTAATCACTGCCAACAATTAATTTTAACAGATGCATTTCTTACGGGAAAAGCCAGCAAGTCAGGAGGATTTGTATGGCATATCGTCAAAGAGGGCTGGTTTCGTACCAGCCTTTTTATTTAACCAAACCATAACAGAAACAGCAACATTAGTCTATTACTATCTGCTAATTTTGATTCAGAGTTTGTATCAGGTATTGCTTAAAGAGAAAAAGCCAGCTAGTCAGACGGATTTGCTGGCTTTCTTTTTAATGGTCTTCTTTCACACAATCGTTTAGTTTGCACAAAGGGTCGGCGTGGTTGCCGGCCCTTTTTATTTTCGGGGAGTCTATGGCTAGTACCTCGCCTAACGCTGATCTGCACAGTGACATTAAGTCGATGTGGCGTTACTAAAAAATAAAGTGAAATTATTATTTGCCTTCGTAGGATATCCAGCGAATAATCTTCCACTTATTGTCATCGTGCTTTTTCCAGACTTCAAAGCTCTTAATCAGGATAACTTTAAGTACAGCTCCTTCTTTTGTTATGGTTTGTTCCCACGTGTCTCTTACCACAGCCAGTTTCCCATCCATAAGAACCTCATTGATGGTTAGTTTGTAAGTACTCTTAACAGCGCTTTTTGATGGAACTTTAGTCGACATTTCATAGGTAATCTCAGGCGACCCTGGATACCAGCCAATCAGTTCGGGGCTCCACACTTCAAAAGTCTTTTCAAAATTCTCCGCATTGTAGTTAGTCACCCAATTTTGCAGTGCTGCCCTGATGCTTTTTTCATCTTCGGATTGAGCTTGAGCTGTGTAGGTAAAAAATGCGCAGAGTAAAACGATGAATTGTTGTATACTTTTTTTCATGGAATTTTTTCGAGGTTAAACGCACAGAACTTGGTCGCGTTTAAGTTTTAACAAATCATTAACTAGTGTGCTTTCACATCTACCTAATGGTATTTATTCACTGGCAGAGTTAGGGTTTCAGGACTGCTGGCTACTATAAATGAAAATATTAACTTTAACACGTAACCCCCGAAGTGGGTGAATTTGTGAAGAATGATGTACGAAGAAGATTATTAATGCGTCTGAGTTCCTGAAGGAATTAGCTGCGAGAATAACTGGGGTGCCAATCCTATAGCGAAATACGTCTTCCCCTCTGAAGCACTATATAAACTTCCTATTTGCAATATTCCTCCGATATCAATAGCTGCTCCGTAGGTAATTGCATACTGATAGTTAGTTATTGTTGTATTGGGAGTTGTAGGTACCGTGGTAGTAGAAGCATAATTGGTAATTGACCCCACTAAGTTTAAGCTGACATAAGGGAATGTTGATGAGGTAGTATTAATACTTATAATCTTCCAGCCTACAGCAGGTGCTACACTGCTATAACTAAATCCTGAGGCTGTACCCGAAAGCCTTAACAATACAGGAGTATAAATAATGTCACTCCACTTCATTACCCAAAATGGCGAAATGCTCTTCCTATATTTAAGAGTAAAGGACATTAATTTATTGGCTGTTGCGTCAGATACATTAAACTTATCGTAAACTGTAAACCTAATGTATCGGTTATTCGATAATTCTTGAGTGAAGAGCTGACGATAGTTCTGACGACCAGTCGAGTTTGACCTATCAATTGTAAAATTGAATAATTGATTTGGCTCATCATAAAATTGTCTCCAATTATTGCCACTTTGAACCGGTGTATATGTGCCGATATCTGTTATACCAGGACTCATCTCTACCTTAATTCCTATTTGATTTACAGTTGGTAGTTTTTTTATTATTATTGAAGATTTTTTATCAGTATATACCGCATCTATAGGGCTCCAGTCGGAATCTATTAAATGATTATCTGCATCCGAATTACTTAGGACACTGCTCAGTTTAACATCTGGTTTATAGTCAATTTCCACCTTAGAAGTTGCTGGCGGCGAGTACGCTACAAGCGCTCTATTAGTAGTAGCGCACGATGTGAACAGCAATTGCGCGATCAAAAATCCGAACAATAGAATTTTTAAGTTTCTCATATCACTTTTTGGTTTGATTTAAGCCTACTATCTAAGTACTTTATTTGACATGAAATAGATCAAAAGGCATAGGTGAAAATCCTATTCTAAATTAATTTGGTTCCGATTTGACACTCCTCATCATCAAAACAAAGCTTCACTCTATATATAGAGACCAAAAAGCGGGTTACTGATTCAGTTTGTGCCGTTAGGCTTATGATGTCATCAATCTGAGACCTGACGTGTTACATCAGACACTCGATGCAATCAATCAGAGACCTAACGTAACACATCACGTCTAATATGTGACAAATCAGTGATCTGACGTAACGCATCATGTCTAATATGTGACAAATCAGTGATCTGACGTAACACATCATGTCTAATATGTAGCACATCACGTGTCTGATGTAACACATCATATCTAATATGTGGCACACCACGTGTCTGATGTGGCACGTCTGGCATCTGATGTTCTGAACTCTATCTAACATCGATTTAATAATACTTTTTGGTTGCCGGATAACTAAATACTGGTGTTTAATAATTGCTCACATTTCAGGAATACAAAACACCGTAGCATTGCAACTCCAAACGGAAATTAAACCAAATTCAAAAAAATATGAAAGCGACTGTTGTTTTATACTTGAGCAGTAGAAATAATGCTGAGCTGCTCGCAGATGCAGCCCACTACACCACAAGCATGACGGGCAATGCCATCTTTGCAGCCACAGATATAGTAGCTCAGATTACATCGACAGTCAATGCAACCACCACCCTGCACACAGCAATGGCGGCACCTACTTCTGATACAAAGAAGGATGCAATAAAAACTGCCCGAGAAATGCTGGACAGGAACGTAAGTATTTTGGGTGGCAAAGTAGAGGCTTTAGCCAACAGTCCTTCGCTGGCAGATGATCAGCGCGTAAGTATAGTGCATTCAGCTGGCATGGAAGTAAAGGGAAAAACATCACCAAGGAAGCATGTGTTTGCTGTAGTCAGTGGTGATGAACCCGGTAGCGTTTACCTGACTGCCCAAGGAAAGGCCAAGGCACACGAGTGGCAATACACTACCGATGTGATGACCTTCGCCGGCCGCACCGCTGCCCCTACTACTACCACGGCCAGCACTACCATCAGCGGTCTCACCAGCGGAAACAAGTATGCCTTTTTTCACAAAGCGATCACGGCCGGCGCAACTACCAATTGGGAAGGACCATTGTTTCTTATTGTTATGTAAATCTTTTGTTGTTTGTCTATTAAATTGGGAAAAGGAGCACGTGCTCCTTTTTTTATTTCCAGTGTGTGAAATTTATTTTAATACATCACTTCCCAGTCACCTTGTGATACAGGGGAAAGTTAATTGAAAGAGTTTCTGAATTCCAGTGGTGAGAGACTAGTCTTTGTTTTGAATAACTTACTGAATGACTGCGGATGTTCAAACCCCAGCCCATAAGCAATTTCGCTTACCGACAGACTCGTTGTTGTCAATTTCTCCTTTGCTTTTTCAATCAGTTTATCATGTATATGTTGCTGTGTACTCTGCCCTGTTAATGATTTAAGTAATCCGCTTAAATAATTAGGAGAAACGTTCAATGCCTCAGCTATGTATTGAACCGTTGGCAATCCGGTATTCTCTAAAGCAATACTGCTGAAGTATTCCGTTAGAACATCTTCCAGTCGGCTAAGTATTTTATGATTAGTTATCTTTCTGGTAATAAACTGACGATGATAAAACCTTTCGGAATACGTAAGCAATAACTCCAATTGCGCAATGATTACATTCTGGCTGAATTTATCAATGTTCGAATGATATTCATGTTCAATGTTTTTAATGATGTTGGTAATCGTTACCTCCTCTTTTTCGGAAAGAAACAGGGCTTCATTCACCGAATAGTCAAAGTATTCATATTGCTTTATCGTTTTAGCCAGAGGTGTATTCCACAGGAAGTCGGGATGAACAAGTAATATCCACCCCGAATGTTTTGCTGGCGAAGTTGCACCAACCTCAATACTGAATACCTGACCCGGAGCCATGAAGAACATCACACCCTCATCAAAATCATATTCCTGCTGACCATATTTCATTTTAGCATTGGAAGTCCTTTTAAGAGAGATAGAATAAAAGTCAAGGACCCAGCTTAATTGATTGTTTTCGGGCGAATGCCTGACAGAGGCATAATCTATTACACTGATTAGCGGATGTTCTGGTTTCGACAATCCTCTAAACTGATGAAATTCATTTATTGTCTTAATCCTGTAAGGTTGTTTGTTTGCCACGTTGCTAAGATAATTGTTACTTGTTATAAGCAGTCGCAAATTCTTTTGCAAAATCAGTTAGCTTCACTTTGCCCAACACTGGTTTACTGTGATAATAATCTTCATACAACACACCGCCACGTCTGCTCGCATTCATTTCCGTAAAACCTTTTGCTGCTTGTGGATTCATTCCCGCTGATAATAAACCATTCAATAGTTGCTCATCAGGAATTACCAACCATTTCAAATCTGGCTTTCCGATTGCTGCACCCAGGATATTAGCCACTTCATTTGGTGAAACTTCATCGCTTGCTATGTAACGGATTTCTCTGCCTTCAAAAGGCCTTTCAATCTCTTCAGCAATAACAGCCGCAATATCCAACGGCGAAACCCACGGTTCTCTGTCGTCACCACCGTAGTTTGAAACGATTGCGTTCTGTGTCTTTATGGTTTGGATAAAAGCAAACATATTGTAATAAAAACCAACAGGCCGCATGAATTTAATAGAAACATCGCCTGGCAGTTGCTTCAAAATGTTCTCAACATTATAATGGAAAGCAAGAATGCCATTGCCTTTATAGGTATGGGCGCCAATGCTGCTGAGATGTACCACCCGCTTCACTCCCGATTGTTGAATAGCCTGTTTGTAATTATTGCCAATCGTACTAATGGCAGCCATCACATCAAGATTATGATCAAAGAAACTCTCATAGCCCAGAGCCTCCATAATATAGACCACATCTGCACCTTTGAAAGTCGCTGTAAGAAAATCAGCATCCTGCATAGAGCCGATAGCCGCTTTTGCACCCAATGCTTCAATGTCTTTTTGCCTTTCTGGCCTACTGCTGATAACAGTAACCGCATGTCTTTTTTGCACCAACTCCTTTGTGAGTGGCTTGCTGATGTTCCCTAAAGAACCTGTAACGATGATTTTCATTTTTTCTGTCTTTGATAATGCAAAGTTGCGCAGCGGCAAAGAAACGGATGTAGTCAAATCTACTATTGTTGTAGCCGAAACAAGGTTTAATTAAGAAGCAATTTAGAAAGTTGTTGAATAACAGAATCAGCCAGATCGGCTAATGCTAAGAGATGAGTACGCGTTACATGCGCGCGTTAACATAGTAATGTAAGTCGAGTCGGTTGGTTAAGGCCAAAACAATGGCACTAGAAAGTCACCAACTACAAATAAGTTATGATATATTACCTTCGGTCATGCCCATAGTAGTCCCCACGGTGGGCGAATCCTCCATGTCCGTTATCATGATAGCGCGGGCCACTTACCCACACTGCACAAGACGTTAAAAATGAAGCCGAGAAAAGAACTATCAAAACCATGATTGCTCTTGTCTTTACAGAAGGTTTATTCACCAGGATCGTATCACCTTGAAGGATATTTTGTGGTTGCATTATATTATCGGTTAAAAGGATTCTAATAAGACTATGATCAAAGGTGCATCATTAGCCTTCTGTTGATGTTACACATCTTCCAGATTATGTTGCAGTATTCACGTAACGGATATGCCTCTACTCACAAACCTCCTTGGAATAGTTATGTAAATTCTTGAACTTATGATGACAGTTAAACTGAATATCTGACCAACCAATGCTGAGACGTAATTTTATAGAGCAATCGATACTGAGTATGGCCGGAGCAGCCCTTAGTACTCATTCATTCGCTAACATTCTGATTCCTAAACCAAAGAAAAGGCTTGGCGTGGCACTGATGGGTTTAGGCTACTATAGTACAGACCTCCTCGCTCCTGCCCTTCAACTAACGGAACAATGTTATCTCGCAGGTGTGACAACAGGTACTCCTGCCAAAGCCGAACGATGGAAGAAACAATTCGGACTCGCAGATAAAAACATTTATGATTATAATGACTTTGATCGTATCGCCAACAACCCCGATATCGACGTTGTCTATGTAGTACTTCCTCCTTCAATGCATGCCGAGTTCAGCATCCGCGCTGCCAACGCCGGAAAGCATGTGTGGTGTGAGAAGCCCATGGCGATGACGGCTACTGAATGTCAGCAGATGATCAATGCCTGTAATAAGAATAAAGTGAAGCTCAGCATCGGTTACCGTATGCATCATGAACCGAACACAAAGAAAATAATACAGTTTGCCCGTGACCTTACTTATGGCAAGGTGATGAAGGTACAAGCTGCAGCCGGATATTTTGAAAGTCGCACGGATCATTGGAAGCAAAAGAAGAAGTTGGGCGGTGGCGCTATGTATGATATGGGAGTTTATCCGTTGAACGCTGCACGTTATAGTACTCAGTTGGAGCCGATTGCAGTTACAGCCAGAGCCTCAACCACACGACCCGACATATATAAAGAAGTAGAAGAGACAATCTCTTTTGATCTTGAGTTTCCCGAAGGTGTTATGGCGTCATGCGAAACAAGCTTTGGAAAAAACATGAACGACCTTAAGGCAACTTGTACAAAAGGATGGTATCAGCTTTCACCATTTCAATCGTACTCAGGTGTGCAGGGTATAACAAGCAATGGCACAAAACTGAATGCAACGATTCCCAATGAGCAAGCCCGCCAGATGGATGATGATGCGATCTCCATTATGAACAACACATCAATGCTTGTGCCTGGTGAAGAAGGCTTGAAAGACATTCGTATAGTAGAAGCAATACACCGCTCAGCCGATGAAAAGAAGCGTGTAGTTATTTAGTAATAACAATATGCCATAAACACAATGCTGACATCCGACTCAGGAAATTATCTTAAACTCAGCTAAGCTTCCCTTGAAGAAGCCAAACTCTGTCACGAGCCGACAAATCACTCCATTCTTATCCCGACCTATATAATAAGGATAAAACCCATCTCCGTAGCCCGTACCAAAAACCGCAATGTTATTTTCTTTAACAGCGTGAATTTTCCCTTGTCCGATTGCAAATCCTTCGTCCCAATATTCATCATCCGCTGCCATTTTCTGCAGCGTCTTCAAAGCGTCGATATCAGCGAAGCAGCCAGAACCAGAATCTACGGTGTAACCAAATGCTTTGCCTTCCTTCAATTCAGTCATATCTCCACCCATGGGAATAGCTAGTTCCCATGAAGAAATGGAGTTATTATTAAATTTCAATATCACTGCGGTTACATAATTATTTGCGATGATAAGTTCTACAGGGAATTTGCCAACTGGGAACTGATAGGCTAACGGCTTCTGCAAATGTCCGCCTAAACTGAATAAATCGGCAACAACTATAAGGCCCGAAGTGATCTTAAGATTACCCAGTTGTTTAACAGACAATTGAATCCTGCGATAAGTGGCGCCAATCGCAATTTTCTCGCGCCAAAACAATCTAGGTAGCTTAACAGACCTGCTTTCCTTAATCTCATTTTTTTCACTCTCCCATCGTTGCATTATCGATTCATATTCCTTATCTATCCTGCTTTTCTTTTTGCTAATAGGATCAAAACCTAATTTTTTAAATGCGCTACCTCTTTTCCAGATATAGTCATTGTCGATGGGTGGAAATCTAATACTCATCTCTTTGAGAACCCGAGCAGCAAACTCAATCAGTTTTTCTTCCAGCTTTAGTCGCTTTTGGATATGACTGTCAGAGTAAATATCCTCCGGATAAAATCTCTTTTCAGGAATACCATTTTCCTCCTCTTTAACAATCCCTGTACATACCGCATAAATTCGTTTCCCGATGGGATAAACAAACGTATGAGCATCTTTATTCGAAATAAGGGCTTCAAAATATTCCTTTGCAACACTACCCGGAGGAGAGCTGACACGGTTGAGGCTGTAAGTTCCTATTAAAAGTCTTACGCATTCATTAAAGTCACTTGGAGAATACTTACGCGGTTGGCTCATATAAATTTTTGATCTGCCACAAACTTATTACGATTGATGTACCGCTGCGTGGCCAAATTACCCCGGCAAGTCATCGACTTATTATAAAAACGATTTGCGTTATCTAAAAAGTAAAGAGATCATTATCTTGTACAGGGATTTATTATTTTTCTAACCTAACCACTCCTTTCAATGAGATTAAAAGAAAGTCTTTTGTGCTTCTTCATCACGAGCATTTGCTTTAGCACTGCCCTATCACAACAATCAGCCGAGACAGCCATTTCGCTGAATACCATAAAATTGAGATTAAAAGTAGATCAAGATGGCCGTCCCTTTTATTCAGTCTATTATAAAGGCAAGACTGTTATTCAGCCTTCGCGGCTGGGCTTTATAATTGATAGCTCCATTCGACTGGATAGCAACTTTCAGGTTATGAAAACGGACTCTATGACAATAGATGAAACATGGAAGCCAGTGTGGGGCGAAGTAAGCCAGATTCGTAATCACTATAAGCAGCTCGCAGTGTACCTGCAGCAAAAAAGTGCACCCAATCTTTCACTCGCTCTTCTCTTCAGGGTATTTGAAGACGGAATCGCGTTCCGGTATGAATTCTCCGTTCAACCCAAACTGAAATACTTTATAGTTAGCAATGAGGAGACAGAGTTTAACCTCACCGGCGATCACAAGGCGTTTTGGATTCCGGGCGACTTTGACTCTAACGAATACTTGTACACTACTTCTAAGTTAAGTGAAGTAGATGCATGGAAATTGCCGATGCTTTCCTTTGGGAATAAAGCAGAAAACATCCCCGACCAAAATGCAGTACAAACTCCGCTGATGATGAAGACGGCCGAAGGTTTATACATAAATATCCACGAGGCGGCCTTAGTCAACTATACTTCCATGCAGCTTCACGTAAATAAAGCTAAGCACGGACTAATAGCTAGTCTGGTGCCCGATACTTATGGGAACAAAGCCTATTTGCACGCTCCGGCAAAAACTCCATGGCGTACTATTATTATAAGTGATAAAGCAACAGACATTCTGGCTTCCAAAATGATTCTAAATCTTAATGAGCCTTCAGCAATTCAAAACACATCATGGATAAAGCCAATGAAATTTGTGGGTGTATGGTGGGAGATGCAAACCGGTATCAGCAGTTGGAATTATACCGACAATCCGGATATAGTAACACGCGATGGTAAAATGATACCCAACGGACGCCACGGTGCAAATACTACCAATGTGAAACGGTATATCGATTTTGCGGCAAAGAATGGCATCAAAGGTGTGCTCGTAGAAGGCTGGAATACCGGCTGGGAGTCTTGGTTTGGCAACTGGTATGGTCAGCATTTTGATTTCGTAACGCCTTATCCCGACTTTGATATATCGGAGATTGAGAAATATTCAAAGCAAAGAGGTGTGCAGATGATCATGCACAATGAGACGAGTGCCGATGCCGGAACTTATTACAAGCAAATGGATACTGCCTTTAAAGTAATGAATAAATATGGCTACAATTCAGTAAAGACAGGTTATGTAGGAAGAATCATTCCACGCGGTGAGCACCACGACGGACAATGGATGATTAACCACTATGTAGCATCTGCGCAAAAGGCTGCAGACCATAAGGTAATGATTGATATGCATGAACCTGTACGGCCTACAGGATTGCATCGCACTTGGCCCAATTTTTTGGCAAGTGAAGCGTCGCGAGGAAACGAATGGAATGCATTTAGTGAAGGTAGCCCTCCTGAGCACGAAGTGATTCTTCCGTTTACCCGCTTAATGGGCGGACCGATGGATTATACTCCCGGCATATTTAAAATGAAGAACTATGCCAAAGATGCACCCCAACGACAAATGCATACTACGCTCGCAAAGCAACTTGCTCTCTATATAACTATATATAGCCCACTGCAAATGGTCGCTGACCTTCCGGAAAATTATGAGCCACACATCGATGCCTTTCAGTTTATAAAAGATGTAGCTGTAGACTGGGACGATACAAAAGTAATCGAGGCCGAGCCCGGTGATTATATTACCCTAGCCCGAAAGGAGAAGGGAGCCGGCAACTGGTTCATCGGTGCAATCACTGACGAAAACAGCCGAGTAGCATCGGTGCCCCTCGCCTTCTTAGACAAAGAGAAAAAGTACATCGCTACAATATATGCCGATGAAGATAATGCAGATTGGAAATCTAATCCGGAGGCTTACAAGATTGATAAATTCGTGGTAGACGGCAAATCGGTATTGAAATTGAAACTCGCCAATGGTGGTGGTGCCGCCGTAAGCATTATGCCAGCTACCGGCGAACAGCTAAAAGGAGTTAAAGCTTATAAATAAGGATAATAAAAAATATAGCTCCTCAGAACTTCTACGCGACAATTCTGAGGAGCTATTTGTTTTCAGACATGCCACCTCCAGCGGAGATCGCACTGCCGATCTGTTATTTTTTAATCTCGGCTGTTCCAGAGCCTGATCCTATCTTTATATCAATATCCTTTGTGCCAAGTTGAGCCGTTTTGCGGATGCTGACATGGTCATCTCCGCCTTCTTGTATTTCTTCGGTCTTATCAAATGGAAATGGAGCAACGATCTTTCCATTTCTCTTACTTACAGTCATCGTTACCTTACCATCAATTTTATTACCGCCAAAATCCAATGTTGCATCGCCCGATCCGCTATTGACTGAGATGGAATAAGCCGGAGCAGATGCCAGTTTTATCGATACGTCTCCCGACCCAGAATTGAAAGAGCCCTTACCTGTCAATACCAAGTCTTTACAAACAATGTTACCACTACCCACATTTGCCGAGATTTTTCCTTTCACATCCGACAATCGGATCTTGCCAGACCCTGAGTTGGCATGTACATCCCCTTCAGCCTTTGTAATGTCAACATTACCTGAGCCCGTATTCAAATCGATCTCACCCTTATAATCTTCCAATGAAATATCTCCTGAGCCCGTGTTGATCCTTGAGTCTCCTGTAACTTTCGTCCACCGGTAATCTCCCGAGCCGGTATTTCCCGAGATTTTTACGGCCATATCACTCGCTTCGAAGTTGCCTGAGCCCGATGAAAAGCGGATCTCCAGATTTTCAGGTATCGTAAGCTCCCAAGACGAATTTCCAGAGTAAGATCCTTTCTTGTTAAAATCTTCTTTCAATACTAGTGTGCTTCCGTCTTGTTCCAATACCGGTTGGTAGTCGCCGGGAGAAAATGTGTATGATACATTTACCAGAACATCATTGGTGGTTCCTTTAATCAGTTTGCAACTGCCCGAAGACGTTGAAAGATTGATTTTCTTAATGCCAGAGAAAGTCTTACTTACTTTCTGACCGTGGGCAGTAAAAATACCGATGGCCAGAAGGAAGAGTAGACAAACTGATCGTTGAGTTAATGTTTTCATGATTAATGATTTGATTGGTTGAGGAACTATTTGCTATAGTACCTGCCGATGACCAAAAGGTTGCACATCGTCTGGTAATATTTCGTAGCTTCTCAGCCAGCGAACTAATTAGCAGTACTTAGTCAATCTTAATCCTTAATACAGCGAACCGAGAATCCACAACCTTTTACGCTGCTGCTTCTGTGATCTGCCGGGTCTTCATTATAAAGAAAATGAGTCCATGCTACTGTATAACCCTCTTGTGTTGAGCTCCACCAGCCACCAATTTTGCCCAGAAGAGTAAAGTTGCCATTGTTGACACGGTTGCCCGCAGGAATGCCTGAAAATCCGCTGTTGTTATAGCCATTTCCATTGCCACCATCTTTAGTATTGTCCCAACCAAATGTATTTTTGAGAGCGACACCAGCGATTGTCTCTCCGCCCAGATAATTGATTATTAAGCTCCACTCCAAGTCGGTAGGTACGTGCCATCCTTTTGGCGCCAGGCCCCGAGTGTCATGTACAGCCCACCAGTTGTAAAGTTTACCACACTTTTCTCCATTGGATAGATTATTATTATAATAGCACCAAGCTGGGCTTCCTTCATCAGATGCCTTTTTCCATTCTGCAGCTGTTCTCATCTGAGGAATAGGATCACCGTTGGCGAAATGATCAACATTTAGATTCTTCACCATCCAAACCTGCCAGCCAATTTTAACAGAAGGAATACTGTCTTGCGTTTGGGCATTTATTATTGTTGCCTGTAGAGTTAGTATAAAAACTAATGATTGAACTGAAAAGCGCATGAGTTAAATGAAATTATACTTTAACGATAACCACACTACTTTCGATTTACGAAGTCTAAGTTAGTGTCTTGCATCATCAATTATAACCTAAACCGTTGAACTTATGCGATAATTAGTCACGCTATGACCTACTTGGTCATAATTATGACGAAAGTACAGGTCATGAGAACGAATATATCTTCCACCTCAACGAAGTTAATTATGGTGAGATCTAATCTAGCCGTCGTTGCACATAATTGGTATGATTATGAAGAACGTACCACTAAGTACGACATAGAATTGGAGCTTACTCAGTAATTAATGCATTTTACTAAGTAATCCTGCCATATAATAGATAAGCCGGTGAGCAGGGAATCCACTGTCCTACTTTCGCTGCCATAATAAACAACATTATGGCAAAAGATCAAACCAAACGAATCAGTTCCAAAGATTTGAACCACGACATCAGCAGCAATGATGCCTTGAAAAGTATTGACGGCTACTCGCCGATAAATGCGCAATGTAGTGTCGCTAATGTGAAGTCACTCTATGACTCTATGGTGACAGCCCGCGCAAATGAGACTCAGGCAGAAGCTGCTCTTAGTACCGCCCGCGACAAGGCCTTAAACGCCGAGTGGAGTTTTCATAATATTATTCTGGCGAGCAAAGATCAGGTGAAAGCGCAGTTTGGCAAAGACAGTAATGAACTGCATTCGATGGGTATCAAAAAGTCTTCAGAGTATAAAAAACGCGCCTCAAAAAAGAAGGCATCTGCAGTAAGATAATCTCAGAGCCTAGCTGAATGAACTTCTCTGCAAAAAGAATAAGTCAAGCTCTCTCGGGTTGGCTTATTCTTTCAAATATATCTAATACTACTTATGGCCAAGCGCATCAAAGTTTACCGGAGTAGAATATTATAGGATATGGAAAAAGAGTCAACCCACCAGTTGGTAATGGGATAAATACTTAAAGGCTGCATCTATACTATGGAATTAAGCTCCTTCCGATTTTCTCCCAATTGATTTATACCTGATAAATTCCTTAAGAAGCTAGTTCGGGGAGACACCAGTCTGGTTGACCGAACCAGAATATTTGATCCGTTGATCAGTTTACCTAAATTGCCTTAGTGTTCTGGCAAACTGGTTATTGATAAATACTAAGTTGCTCACATTATACGTTGGTAATTAAGTCTACGGGCAAGGTATTGAGCCACTTGTTCGCAGCGTTGCATTTCCGAACACATTCGTAACCTTTTGTTCGGAGTTGAGTAGAGTATTAATATAGACACCCAACAACCCACCTATGTTCTTCAATTACATTCTCATTACACTACGGAACCTCAAGAAGCAACGCCGGTATGCTTTGGTCAATGTAATTGGCCTTGCCATCGGGCTCGCCTCTGCCCTGTTCATTCTTTTGTATGTACAAGACGAACTTACCTTCGACCGCGCCCATCCGTACTCCAACAAAACGTACCGTATAGGCTACCGGCTCGAATTTCCTAACGGCGACATCGAAACCTATCCCGCTTCGCCTGCAGGATGGGATAATTATATCAAAGACAATTATGCCGGTGTAACAAACATCACCAGCTTTACTTCTACGGGCATGCCAACGAGCATTACCTATCAGCCCAAGGATAAGATAATACTTACCGAAGATATAGTCTGGGCAGAAGCCGATTTCAATAAAATCATTTACCTACCGTTGACGAAAGGAAATCCAAGCTTTCCGCTAAAGGAAGTCAACAGCATGATTCTTTCTGAAAGCGCCGCGCGTGTGCTATTCGGTGATGAAGACCCAATCAACAAGCAAGTGACATTGTCTCACGCCTATATGACCAACGGGAAAAAGGTAGAGCTTACAATTTCTGGTGTCTACAAGGATTTGCCTTCCAATGTTCATGTCAGGCCTAAGTATATAGTCAACATCCTCTCGTTAAAACCATTTATCAAAGATCTTGAGCACCTGCTCGTTTCTTCCATGGGCGATGGCAATAACAATTTCTGGACAGAGAGTTTTTTTGTGATTAACGATGACCATCAGATACCAACGATACAGAAGGACTTACAGAAGCGCGCTAACGCCATTATTGCGAAATTCAACTTGCAGTTTAAATTCAAGCCGATCATTCGCAAAATTACCGATGTTCATTTCGATCAGGATATTGATTGGGCTATCCGTCACAAAGCCTCCGACAAAAGTTATATCTATGTCTTCATCACGATCGCCATCTTGATCTTAATTGTAGCGTGTATCAACTACGTGAACCTCTCTACGGCGAAATCAGCATCGCGTGCGAAAGAAATAGGACTGCGTAAGACGTTCGGAGGCATCCGTATGCAGTTGTTCAATCAGTTTATGACGGAGTCTTTCATTCTTGTCCTTATCGCTACACTGATAGCCGTATTTCTCGTGGTAATCCTTACACCACAGTTCAATACCCTCACAGGAAAAACATTTTCGTTCTCCAGTCTTTTCAATCCTACGATGCTAGAGATCATTGCAGGCACGGTAGTCGTCGTTACGGTATTAGCCGGAAGCTATCCGTCATTCTTTGTTTCAGGATTCCAGCCCGCAACCGTATTAAAAGGGAAATTTGCATTCCGAAAGGGTTCTAATCTTTTCCGTCAGTCTCTTACAACAGTGCAGTTTATAGTTGCGGTCACACTGCTCACCGGAACAGTAATTGTAGTGAGGCAGATGAACCTGATGAGGAACTCTAAGCTTAATGCAGCAGGAAAGCAGATTCTATCGATCAGGTATGGAGGATTTACCGGGCCGGCAACGGACGGGAAATATCTGGCGTATAAAAATCTCGTAACACAAGATCCGGAGATCGAATCGATGACGCTGGCCAACCACCTGCCTCGTCTTGACTTCTTCGGGTCAATTAATATGCGCATGCAGTTTCCCGATATCAGCGATGAGCAACACGAATGGTTTCAGCTTAACGGAGATTATGATTTCCCTAAAACATTTAAACTTAATATCATCGCCGGCCGCGACTTCGATACTAAAAGCGTAGCAGACTCTAGCGCCGTCTTACTTAATGAATCTGCTGTGAAGGCGCTTCATCTTACTGCAGCAGAAATGGTGGGAAAAACGATTATCCGGCCAGCCTATGTTATGGGTTACAACCAGCGAGACTCAACTCGCAAACCTGTGACCGGCCGTGTCATTGGCGTTGTCGAAGATTTCCCATACAAGTCGATGCATAAAAAGATAGATCCTCTCGCCATATCACCGAAGCCTCACAGCGAAGACCGGATTATTCACGTGCGGCTGCCGGCAGGAAAGATGGGTGAAAAGATAGCGATGCTTGAGAAGCAATGGAAGACAGTTTACCCAGGCTTTGGCTTTGATTATTGGTTTATTGATCAGGAGTTTGGAAGGATGTATGAAAACGAGACCAAGATTGCAGAGCTGACAGAGAAGTTCTCGGCACTGGCAATACTTATAACCTGTGTGGGGCTTTATGGTCTTGCAGCCTTCATCTCAGAGCAACGCACAAAGGAAATAGGGATTCGCAAGTCATTAGGCGCAAGCAATGTTCAAATCTTGAAGCTACTGCTGAGTGTTTTCGCTAAGTTGCTGGTGATCGCCTGCGTAATTGGCATTCCGATCGCTTACTATGTCTCGAGCCAGTGGCTGCAGAGCTTTGTCTACAGAACAAGTACTTCAGTGTTTGTCTTTGCGGGTGCTGTTGGGCTTATCGCTGCGATAACGATCATTACCGTTGGGTACGAGTCATTAAAAGCATCGCTGGCGAATCCAGTTGATTCGCTGCGGCGAGAATAGATTCATTAGTAGCGACTGATTCGCTGATCAGGCCTGTTCCAGAATCAATCGGGTCTCTTCCAGATCGAGCTCGTATTCAATCTTCCGCACGGCTTCTTCGCTGATTGCGCCTTCTTTGTGCATATCGTTAAGCACGGAGCGCTCCACTTGAATGATTTCCTTCTGAACACGATGAAAATCAGTCACCTGGTCTGCGCTTATCTTTCCAGCCGTCTCCCCTTTCCGTATCCGCTGAATCCGGATTTCATATTTTGTTTTGACTTGGTTAAGGACCTCATCGCTTAGCCCTATCGAGTAATTCTCTTCGATATGCTCGATTACTTTGGTGACAATCTTTAATCGTGCTTGCTGCTCTTCTTGAAGTTCTTCTTCGCTCGGTTTAATACCTAACCATTTTACAAGGTGAGGAAGTGTAATTCCCTGAATAACAAGAGTAGCAAAGATTACAGAGAAAGTGAGGAAAATAATCATATCCCGGTTAGGGAAAGGAAGGTTGTTTAAGGTGATTGGCAGAGCCAAAGCTGCCGCCAGCGAAACCACTCCGCGCATACCACTCCACGCGACAATTGTAACTGTCCGTGGATTCGGGCGCGGCTCGCGCTCTCGTATGCTTTTACTGAGCCATCGCGGCAAGTATGTTCCGGGATAAACCCAGATAATCCTTAAAACTATCGTAGCTATGCTGATGATGGCCGCGTAGAATAAAAGCGTGAGAAATGAATGATCCTGAATGTGTCGTAAAATGACTGGCAACTGCAAGCCTATTAATATAAAGATCAATCCATTCAGAATAAAGATTACAGTCTCCCACACAGAGAATGCATTGAGCCTCGACTGATGCTTGAAAATGGCGGAGGAGTTCCAGCTCAAAAGCAATCCGCACGAAACCACCGACAATACACCGGAGACATGAATTTGCTCGGCGAGAAGGTAAGCTGTGTATGGCGCTATGAATGTAAGCGTAGTGTCGTTGATAGGGTTATCCGGAGTGATTTGGTGAATCCATTTAAACAACTGTCCGAGAACAAGTCCGCAAAGTATGCCAACAATAGCTACATAAAAGAAATTGAGACTTGCCAGCCAGAAGATAAACGTTCCGGACGCCGCAGCCGCAATTCCGTACCGATAAGCAATCAGGCCTGTGGCATCGTTCACCAAACTTTCGCCTTCCAAAATTGTGATAACTCTTCGTGGTATCCCCAGTCCTTTGGTAGCAGCTGTTGCCGCAACGGCATCCGGCGGAGAAATAATAGCACCCAGCACAAAAGACTCGGGCCAGCCAAACCCGGGAATAAAATAATGAGCCACTACAGCGACTAACGTAGTGGTAAACAATACACAACCGATAGCCAACAAACTTATAGCTCTACTCGATGCTTTAAAGTCGGGCCATGAGGTACTCCATGCTGCAGAGTAAAGTACCGGTGGAAGAAAAAGCAAGAAGATTACATCAGGATCAAGTGTTATCGCTGGAAGCCCTGGGACAAGACTCACTGCTATTCCTACCAGCACCAACAATATCGGGTAAGGGATTTTGACACGATCGGCAACTTCTGCCAATGCAGTGATGATGGCTAATAATATAATGACAACGGTAATGTTCTGCATAACTAAATCCCTAAACTCCAATTTGTAAAAAAACATTCAAACCCTAGCAATCTGCTATTTCAAAGAATAAGACTTTGATTGAACTTTTTTGATACTTTCATGGTACTAAGTGCTAATGAAAGTTGCCCTCTCGCGAAAGGAACATTTTAATGCTGCCCACCGGCTGCATAATCCCGCCTGGAGCGATGAAAAGAACAAGGAGGTCTTTGGCAAATGTAATAACCCGCACTATCACGGCCACAACTATGCGTTTATCGTAACGCTTATTGGCGACCCTGATCCAGACACGGGCTACGTCTTCGATCTGAAGTTGCTTAGCGATCTGATCAACGAGAATGTTATCAAACACTTTGACCATAAAAACCTTAACTTAGATACTGTTTACTTTAAAACTCTCAACCCAACAGCCGAAAACATTGCCATGGTGATATGGCGGATATTAAGGCAGCACATCGACAACAAATACGAACTGAAAATCAAATTATATGAGACAGAAAGAAATAGCGTTGAATATCCAGCCCATTAAGCCACTGGGTTTTGATGAAGACGAAGATCATCCGATCACTTCGTATGATACGCCTTTGCGGGAAGACGCATTCCTTCTATCAGACGACGAGAAAATCGAAAAGATAGAAAGTCATTTTCGGGAGATTATGACCACACTTGGTCTTGACCTCACCGACGACAGCCTGAACGGCACACCAAAAAGGGTTGCCAAGATGTTTGTGAAAGAAGCTTTTAGCGGACTGAACCCTGCCAACCGACCTAACACCAGACTCTTTGAAAATAAATACAAGTATGACCAGATGCTTGTAGAAAAAGACATCACCTTTTACTCTCATTGCGAGCATCACTTCGTTCCCATTTATGGCAAGGCTCATGTTGCCTACTTCTCCTCGGGCAAAGTTATCGGTCTAAGTAAGATCAACCGGTTTGTTCAGTTCTTTGCCAAAAGACCTCAAGTACAGGAACGACTGACTGTGCAGATAGGAAAAGAGCTGGAGCGCGTACTCAATACAACTGATGTCGCCGTAGTCATCGATGCTAACCACATGTGCGTTGCTTCACGGGGCGTTGGCGACACCAACAGTAAAACAGGCACAGCTTACTTCTCGGGGAAATTCAGGGATGAAAATGTGAAGCGCGAGTTTTTGAATTACATCAACACCAAATAGGTTTTTCAAATAGCAGGTTCTCAGTACCTTTGTGGCCTGCCCATGAAAAAAGTCGCTTTTTATACGCTAGGCTGTAAGCTGAACTATTCAGAAACATCTACCATTGCCCGTAAATTTGAAGAAAAAGGCTATCGCAGAGTTGAATTCACAGACAGTCCCGATATTTTCATAATCAATACGTGTTCCGTTACTGAAAATGCAGACAAGAAATGCAGTAAGGTTGTTCGCGAAGCCCGCGCTATTTCCCCGAATGGGTACGTTGCCATTATTGGCTGTTATGCTCAGTTGAAACCGAAAGAAATTGCAGAAATACCCGGAGTAGATGCTGTGCTTGGTGCATCTGAGAAATTCAGGCTCATGGAGTTGCTCGATGGCTTTGAGCGACCGGAACAGACCAAAGTATTTAGTTCAGAGATCGGTGAAGTAAAAAACTTCAATACCTCGTATTCCTTATTTGATCGCACACGCACCTTCTTGAAAGTACAGGATGGCTGTGATTACTCCTGCACGTTTTGCACAATTCCATTGGCCCGCGGTAGTAGCCGCAGCGACAGCATACAAAACATTGTAAAAACAGCTAATGAAGTAGCCAAAACCGAAGTAAAGGAAATTGTACTCACGGGAGTGAATACCGGTGATTTTGGCTTGCAAAGTGGAGAACGCAAAGAACGCTTTCTTGACCTAGTCAAAGCATTAGACAAGGTAGATGGAATTGAGCGTTTCAGGATCTCATCTATTGAACCAAACCTGCTGCATGACGAAATCATCGAATTCGTGTCAGAATCAAAACGATTTGTCCCTCATTTCCATATCCCGCTCCAGTCAGGATCTAATAAGATATTGAAACTCATGCGAAGGCGCTACCAGCGTGAGCTATACACGGCCAGAGTTGAAAAAATAAAGTTGGTGATGCCGCACGCCTGCATTGGTGTAGATGTCATTGTAGGCTTTCCAGGTGAAACTCATGAGGATTTTCTTGAGACATATCAATTTCTCAACGAACTGCCAATTTCCTATCTGCATGTTTTCACTTATTCGGAAAGGGAAAACACGATTGCAGCAGATATGCCTGATTCTGTCCCTCAAAAAGAGCGAAATGAGCGCTCCAGAATGCTCCATATACTTTCCGATAAGAAAAGAAGGGCGTTTTATGAGTCGAATTTGGGTAGGGAGTCCACAGTCCTGTTCGAAAACGACATTGAAGACGGCCGGATGCATGGCTTTACCGAAAATTATGTACGTGTGGCGGCAAAATACGACCCTATCCTTATCAACGAACTGAAAAAAGTGCACCTTGCTTCCCTATCTGAAAAGGGGTTTGTCAATGTAGACGAAGTAGAAACCTCGGTTTTTGCGCATTAATCCCTTAAAGTATTTCTTGAAGAGGTAATCTGACGTTGGGTTTGTGTAAGATTTGCCAGCTCATTTAAAAGAAACTCGCTGATTTTCGCTTTTTCTTCTTTTTTCATCTTCTGCTTACACAACTTTTATCTGAGGCCACTCAGCCAAATGCTCCCTTGGGGCCTGCTATACATTTGTATCACCAAACACAAACAGAAACAAAATGAAAGCAGTTATCACATTCTTCTTCGCAGTTTGCCTCCTCGCTTCTTGCACTACCGAATATCAGTGTCATTCTTATGGCCAGACGAACCAGTCTACAGGTCACGGAACAAAAGCTCAGGCAAAATACGCTAAGCACAACAAGCATAAGAGCCTGTTCTAAGATCAGGACAGAATCACTCCGTCCTTAATCTCGACTTTGCGGTCGGCCATGGAAGCAAATTCCTGATTGTGCGTAACAATCACGAAAGTCTGGCCAAAATCCTTTCGCAATTGAAAGAAAAGTTGATGGAGTTCCGAGGCGTTCTTTGAATCCAGGTTTCCACTGGGTTCGTCAGCAAAAATCAATAAAGGAGAATTTATCAAAGCTCGCGCAACGGCTACCCTTTGTTGCTCTCCTCCCGAAAGTTCGGATGGCTTATGATCAGATCGGCTGTCCACATTCAAAGACTTTAATAACTCTTTCGCGCGAAGCTTGATCTTCTTCGAATCTGTTTTAGCAATCATACCGGGAATCATCACGTTTTCCAGAGCGGTAAATTCGGGCAAGAGATTATGGAATTGAAAGACAAATCCAAGGTTCTTGTTTCTGAATTCCGCCAATGATTTGGCGGGCTGTGAAAACAGATTAGTGTCATTGATTGTCACTTCTCCTTCATCAGGCGCATCCAGTGAGCCTAGAATATGCAATAATGTACTTTTACCAGCTCCCGAAGCACCCACAATTGCTACAACCTCTCCTTTCTGAATTTCGAGATGAACTCCTTTCAATACAGGGAGAGATCGGTATGATTTTTTGAGGCCGTTGGCTTTGAGCATAGTATTATTTAAGGGCAAAAGAATTTAGAAAGCTGACAAACTTTACAATTTGAAATAAAGGTTTAAAAAAAGTAGCTTGCTTCCAAAACTAAATTCAAATGAACATTCACGAATACCAGGCTAAGGAGCTTTTGAAAAAATATGGTGTAGCTGTTCAACGTGGCATTGTGGCCGATACCCCCGATAAAGCGGTAGCAGCTGCCAAGGGTATTAATGCAGAAACAGGTTCCAAATGGTTTGTTGTGAAATCTCAGATCCATGCCGGTGGGCGCGGCAAAGGAACGGTTAAAGAAACCGGTTCAAGAGGTGTTGTTTTAGCCAAAAGCATCGACGAAGTTTTTGAAAAGTCTAAGGCGATTTTGGGTGGTACTTTGGTAACTATCCAAACTGGCGCTGCTGGGAAAAAAGTAAACAAAGTACTTGTAGCAGAGGATGTTTATTATCCAGGCGAAAGTGAACCTAAGGAATATTATATGAGCATCTTGCTCGACCGGTCAAAAAGCCAGCCTGTAATTATGGCCAGTACTGAGGGCGGAATGAACATCGAGGAAGTAGCTGCTACTCATCCCGAAAAAATAGTGAAGGAATGGGTTGATCCATCCATTGGCCTTCAGCCATTTCAGGCCAGAAAAGTAGCATTCTCGCTGGGTCTTGAAGGGAATGCTTTCAAGGAGATGGTGAAGTTCGTGAATGCGTTGTACACGGCCTACATGGCATTGGATGCATCCATGTTTGAAATCAATCCTGTTTTAAAAACATCAGATAACAAAATACTGGCTGTTGATGGAAAAGTAAACCTGGATGACAACGCACTTTTCCGTCACAAAGACCTTGAAGAACTACGCGATATTACTGAAGAAGACCCACTCGAGGTTGAAGCCGGGAAGTCGGGTTTAAATTATGTAAAACTTGATGGGAATGTTGGTTGCATGGTGAATGGTGCCGGACTTGCTATGGCAACGATGGATATTATAAAAATATCGGGTGGCGAGCCAGCCAATTTTCTTGATGTGGGTGGTGGCGCCAATGCAGAAACCGTTGAGGCTGGGTTTAGGATCATTCTAAAAGACCCTAATGTTAAAGCAATATTAATCAACATTTTTGGAGGTATCGTACGGTGTGATCGCGTTGCCAATGGTGTGGTTGAGGCATACAAGAAAGTAGGGAATATCCCAGTACCGATTATCGTGCGCTTGCAAGGCACAAATGCTGAAGAAGGCGCCAAGATTATCCGTGAATCTGGATTGAAGGTATTCTCTGCCATTTTGTTGAAAGATGCTGCCGAACGAATCAAGGAAGTTTTGGCGTAAATGGCTGGTTTCCTTATTGCTGTTATTTGCATAAATTAGCTGTGAATTTTACCTGAGGTAATGAAAAGGATTCTACTCGTCTTGTTTGCTTGTCTCATTCTTTGGCCTGAGTTATCTCAATCACAGAGTTTTTTTGCTATCCGGAGAGAAAGATCATTAATTCTGACGGCAGGCACGGGCTCATCTACTTATTATGGTGAGCTATCAAACCCAGGTTCGGTTATAAAATTCCAGCCAAATTTCAATGTTGGGCTTCAGGCCTACGTCAGCCCGATCATTAGTATTAGAACTGAAGTAAACTGGTTCGTTTTAAAAGGTTCGGATACCCAAGCTAATGAGGAAGGGAGAAAAGCCCGAGGTTTGTCCTTTACTTCAAGCTGTTTTGAACTAAGTGCAACCGGTGCAGTAAGCCTATATGCAAACGGTAATCGGTATTATCGAAGACCAGCTATAAACATTTATGCGTTTACCGGGATTGGCATTTTGTATTTTAACCCCAAGGCTGACTACAAAGGTAAAAGTTACGCGCTGGAGCCACTGCATACCGAGGGCGTCAGTTATAGTAGAGTTGTGCCGGTTATACCAATTGGGCTTGGCATTCGATTAAAAGTAGGGCCGAATACCAATCTAGTTTTTGAAGGGGGATATAGGAAGACGTTTACTGATTACCTGGACGATGTAAGCAATAAATATACAGCTCCAAGTTCTAACCCCATAACGGCTTATTTCCAAAACCCGAATAATCCCCTATATAATCCTAGCGCGACCGGTACTACAAATAATTTCACAGCTGGTTTTAAACGGGGCAATCCAAATTCAGCAGATAGCTATTTTTTACTGAATGCAAAGATTGAATACTATCTGCCGTTTTCTTCGTCAAAAAGAGGTAGTGGGCTGATCAGCAAGCGTAAGTCTAACTACCGATATAATAAGCGAGGTGGGATGAAACGGAGATAGGCAGGGAAGAGTTATTGCTTATCTAATATTTCGTAGCGCGAGTAGTTGCTTTTGTATTCTGGCACTAATTCTTTCATTAAGGCTACACTCTTAAGTTCATTACGGTCATTGACCAAGTCATTAAATAGCTCAACATACCTGTTGATTTCTTCGTAGGAGTACTTGGGAACCCTAGCAATCATGATTTTTTGATGGTGCGTACGAATTGTGTCTTCAGTGTTATTCAGCAATTCTTCATATAGTTTTTCACCCTCCCTCAAGCCTGTGAATACGATGTCAATATCCTTCCTTGGTTCTAGCCCTGACAGCCAGATCATTTTCTCGGCCAAATCAAGTATCCTGACAGATTTTCCCATATCAAAAATGAAAATTTCGCCGCCTTTCCCCATGGTGCCGGCCTCTAGTACGAGTTGGCATGCTTCTGGGATGGTCATGAAATAACGTGTAATCTCAGGATGTGTGACAGTAATCGGGCCGCCTTCCTTTATCTGTTTTTTGAAGAATGGAATCACCGAACCATTAGATCCTAACACATTGCCAAAGCGCGTTGTGACAAAAGCCGTACGAGCCTTCCCAGTCACAAGTAAATAATCGTTTAGCGATTGCACATAAATTTCGGCGATTCGCTTGGAGCACCCCATGACATTTGTTGGATTTACAGCCTTATCGGTTGAAATCATTACAAATTTCGAGACATTGAATTCCGCTGCGAGATCGGCGAGTATCTTGGTCCCTAAAACATTGCAAGTAATCGCCTCCGATGCATTGCTCTCCATCATAGGCACATGTTTGTAAGCAGCTGCATGATAAACTATCTCAGGCTTGTGTTCCTCAAATAAGAACCTGATTCTTTCCTGGTTATTAATGTCTGCCAGATAAAAATAGAATCTAACCCCCGTTTCCAATGAGGAAGCTTCTCTTTCCAACTCATATAGGGCAGATTCTGATTGATCAATAAGAATGATTGAGCCGGGTTTATTTAAGGCGACCTGTCTGAAAAGTTCTGACCCGATAGAACCCGCAGCACCGGTAATTAATACTCGTTTGCCTCGCAGATCAGATTCTATATTAGCATTTTGGATTTTAATAGACTCTCTTCCGAGTAAGTCCTCAATATTGATTTCTTTAATTTGATTTAAACTTAACTCACCCCGCACCCATTTTTCTACCGGAGGTACCGACCTCACTTTTATCTGGTTTCGGATACACTCATCTACAACTTCATTTTTCCGTTCAAGTGTGATATCCTTAGCTGTGAAGATTAGCTCATCCACTGACTGGTCTGCAAATACACGATGAAGTTCTGAAGTTCTGGCACTAAAGATTGTAGTACCATCTATGATTTTACCGGCTTTATTTGGGTCATCCTCTAAAAAACCAACAACTTTCATCCGTGGAGTCGATTCCAATACATGGCGTGTAATAATTCCCGTCTGCCCGGCTCCAAAGATCATCACCCGGGACCTATTGATCATTAAATTCCTGTAATAAGAGAAAATGTACTTTACAAGAAGGCGATAGTTGAATAATAAAAGAAAGGAGGACAAAAGACTGATAAAAACAACTGAGTAAGGAATGATGTTTCCCCGATTGTTATAATAAAAGATCATGTTTGAAGCTGCAACCAGCGCTCCGTTTAAAGTCGTCATGGCAAAAATCCTGGCACCATCCTGTATTCCCGTGTATCGTATAATTCCCTTATAGCTATTGGTAATCGTGATGGAGATGAGTCCGCAGGTGGCATATAGCAAAATTCCGGCACCGAAATTATTGTGCTCAAGGTCTGGCGCAGAAAAATTGAATCGCAGAAGGTAACCCAGTAACGACGAGAAAGAAATGAGCGTAATATCAATAAAGATGATTACCCAGCGAGGTAATATCCGCAGGTTGCGAATGAACTTGACAAAAAAACGGACCAATTATTATTTTGTTTTTTTTAATGACTTCATAATTTTTCTTGCCCCAAATAACCCTCCCAACCCGATCAAGTATTCAATTCCTGAAATTGGGGCAGGTATACAAGGTGGTTTGGGGCATGGGTGGTGTCCTCCTCCAGGTTGCGCTAATATATTTTCGCTTGCGAGAATTAAAACCGTAAAAAGTATAGCCCGATAGAATTTAGTCATGTCTTAGTCTTTAACTATTCGTATAACTGTAACCTTATCGCCCTGACCTACTCTCACCAGGTAAATCCCTGCACTTTCTCTGCTGAAATTATAAGTCGCGCTTTGCTGCTGGCCGTCAAAACTAAAGTTGAGTGTTGTAATATGTTCACCCAAGGCATTGTATAAATCGCCGGATGCGTTTTCATTTCCCGAGGCTTCTATTGTCAATTTTCCCTTCACCGGATTCGGATATGCATTAATATCTGTAGATTTTTCATCAATTCCTGTAACCACCATTTCCTTGTCTGTTGAAACCGAACATCCTTGAGAGCTAACTGTCAATTTATAATCACCGGACTGGTTTATCTGCAATGTTTTGTTTGTTGCTCCAACAATGACTGTACCATCTAAATACCATTGATTTCCAGTGTCATAGTTTGATTGCAGTGTTGACGATCCAGTGACGATAATAACTGCAGGATCCAGATTAACAACATTAGCCTGCGCTGGCGCCCAAGCACCTTCGCAGCCCAGACTATTAACTGCTGAAACATAATAAGTCCTTTGCCTGGTTATGGTGTCTGTAACGAAGGTTGCTGTTTGATTTGTATATGGCGTGGTTGCATTCAATGAATCATACCAATTGTAATAACCGCCTGAAGGCGCGCCGGAGGCTGTCAATGTTACCAATCCTTTGCCACACGAAATGCCTGCAGAAACTGAGGGGGCGACTGGCGGCGGCAGGTAACTAAGAACAACTGTATCGGAGGATGCTCCCAAACTCGCACAGAATTTATTCATTTCCTGAACTAAAAACTTGTTTGGTCCTGCAACCAATGCATTTGCTGCAACTTGAAAGTTAAGATCACTACCTGTGCCTGAAATTGAGGCGCCGACTACCGAACCATCTTTGGCTGATAAGAGTGAGTAATTAAAGTCAACAGAACTGCTTTTAACAATTACTTGCGCCAGGGTTGTATCACAAATGCTCGGGCTTTGGGTAGTAATTGGAATGTTGGTGCCTGTGTACGTAAACGTCAGACTAAATCGATTTGAGCCAAAAGTAGAAGCATTGTTCTGATCTACCGTAAATGGATAGTTTTGGTTTTGCCGAACGTCTGTGGTTGAGTTGGAGTAATTATCTTTAAGTTGGATATTCATTGCAGAAGGCATTGACTCAAAGTCACTAAAAGACAAAGAGTACGTGCCAGAAGTTACATCACTTACATCCAGCGGAACAACCTGAGCACAGTTCTTAAAGGGCATTGCATTAATTGCATATTTTTCCTGCACAGGAGACATTGAAGATAAATTCAAATACCAATACTGGTTTCTCAATTTTCGAGCATCATATCTCGTATCAAATCCGATGGTAGCTGAATCTAAAAAGTAAATTACACTTTCGTCGGTAAGGTTGTCGCTGGAAGTCAGCGTAATCCTAATCAAATTATTCGGAGTGGCCTCGCGGAAAAGAGTTGTCTGAGTTCCTGGCACTTTAACATTCTCAGTTATCGTGATCACAGGAGAAGTGGTGTTTGCTTTTACCCAAAAGCCCTGACCGGTTGCAATGTATCGAGTTCCGCCGTTTGTGCCTACTCCGTTTACGAAAGTAGCAAAGACGGGATTTGCAGTACTGTAGTCATCAATATAGATCGCATCATCGACATTGGTTTTAGTCCAACCAGAAGCAGCCTTCCAATCTATCGTAGAAGGATAAGGATTACCTACTAGGTTCCATCCGTCATTCGCAATAACAGGCGTATTACCTGGCCCAGAATTAGTAAAATGAATGGGAAAATTAATACTACCACTCCAAATAGTACCTCTCAGACTCCATTTAGCGTTTCCATTCGTGGTTACAGGAACATCGCTTCCAAAAATAAACATCTGGTATCCCTGGGCTTTAGTAAAGGTGGTAGTTGCGCTATTACTAAGATCAACAGGGAAATCGGTCCATCCGTCATTTAAATCATTTGAGCCGCTTCCATCAGTATCGGTTATTACGGTCTCATCATAACTATACATTGAAGGAGAGCCGGTCTCGCCAGGTACTGAACTTTGTCCGGTGAAATTTCCCGTTACCGGAAGTGAGTTTTGAAGATCAGAAACAGTTGTGTTTACAGGTGATGTAATATCTCTCCAAACTTGATAATTGTAAGTCGAAACCCCTGTTTTGCTCATGTAGCGCTGAACCGTAATTTTTCCTGGTAATTGCGTACTGCCTGCAGAAAGTACTGCAATACTGGCATCTATTGTCGGTTTATCAGCAGTTGATAACAATGTAAAGATTCTATTACCGCCAGCCCCGTCTGTATCAAATACTACTGCACTGGGTGAAGCGGATACAGTTAAAATACCCGAAAGATCTGCGCCCACCGTATTCTCTAATGTTAAATCAGCTGCGTTGGTTCCGCCATTAACAGTGAGGTTATTAAACACAATTTTTGTGTTGCCCGAAATTTGCTTAGCCGTATTTCCAGAAAATGTAATAGTGCCGCTTCCTGCTGCAAAAGTCCCACCGTTATTTATCAGATTACCTTGAATTGTTAAGGCAGCAGGAGCAGTAAAAGTACCTGAGCTTATGGTCAGATTATTTAATACTGGCACTGTTCCCGAAATCGTTACCGTTCCAGCTGATACAATTGTCCCCGTTTGATTATTGAATGTACCATTGTTTGTCAAGGTCCCGTTCAATGTCAGGCCGGTTGTTGCTGCGGCAGTTGGTGCATTGAATGTGCCGGCGCTGGTGAAAGATCCTGCAGTGAGATTGTTGGCTCCACAAGTAAAGGTTCTTCCAGTAGTTGAAATTGTAAAAGCATTGGTGACAGTTAATGCCTGATTTAACGTAACCGTTGATGCATTATTAGTATTAATTGTTACACTTGAAACATTGCCTGAGACTGGTACTTCCAAGCCCGTTGTTTTTGTAGCTCCGGTATAAATTAAACTCCAACCTGAGCCTGAGGGATTGGACGTAGAGATAACTCCGGCAGCTCTCGTAAGCGTTGCGCCGCTGGCGATTGTCAAAAGATTGGAAGTAATAGCCATAGTACCAGCGGTTAATGTTATCTGGCTTGAAGCACTTGATACAGAGACTGCGGCCGTAATATTGAGGGTTCCCGCAGTTAGTGTCAGGTTATTTGTAATTGTTTCCGCTGAATTAACACTTAAGCTACCTCCAGTTTTATTTACAGTAAAATTATTGAACTGGGTATTAGATGATCCTGAAATAGTTTGAACGTTAGTCCCACTAAAATTAACTGTGTTCGAGCCGGCTGTAAGCGTCCCATTATTTACAAAGTTGCCTTGTATGTTAAGTGTAGTTGGCGCTGTCAACGTTGCTCCGTTATTGATGGTAACAGAATTAAAGCTGGTAGTTGATGCATTGGTACCTAATATCGATTGTGCCGAAGAGCCACCAAAAATCACTGTCCCGGCATTATTTGTAAAAGTGCCACTGATAGACAGATTTCCAGTCAGCGTGAGTGTAGTACTAGGCGCTGTAAAAGTGCCTGCACTAACTGTAAAGAATGATGACGAAATAGCGTTAGCTCCACTTGTAAATGTGCCGGAGCTAATTGTTGCACCTCCCGAGCCAATGTTAAGAGCTTTATTTAGCGTGATAGTTCCCGAATTGGTCGATGTGAGGCTGGTGAGCACTCCTGAGGCTGGTATCTCGAAGCCTGTAGTAACGCTTGCAGAACTTGAGTAACTTAAGTTCCATGGGCCACCAGAAGGACTGCTCGTAGTAATTGTGCTTGGGGAAGTACCCGTCACCGCAAAATTTATAGTAGATCCGCCTCCCATGTTTAAAGCGCTCCCTACTATGTCGAGAGTTCCATCGGTCATAGTCAGGGTATTGGTCACATTAAGGGCGGTTGCAACTTGCACTGATGTCCCGCTGGCATTTGTTTTATTAATGGTTAATGTTTGCAGGGTGTTATTTGCAGGTAAAAATCCGATAGCTGAAGTCAGGCCTGTAGCACCTGTTAAACTTAATGTCGATGCTCCGCTTGCAGAAAGTAAACCGGGAGATGTAAAGTTGCCGGCCATTGACAAGGACTGGCCGTCAAACGCAAGTACTGTCCCTGAAGCCAGTGAAACGGCTCCTGTTAGGGTAGTTGTACCTCCAAATGTGACAGTTCCGCTGGTCAGGGTGGTAGTTCCTGTAATAGCAAGCACATTAGCGAAAGTCACCGAGCCAGAGCTTGTGCGTGCCAACGTAAAGTTTCGGAAAGTCTGATTTCCGCTTGGAAATGGGAAAGTTCCCAGCGCTCCTGTGCCATTAATTACCAAGTCTGTTGTTGCTCCGGTAATCGTAATATTATTCGTATTTGGTGTGATGTTCCCATTCAAAGTCAACGAAGCTGCTCCAGCACTGCTATCGATATTAAAATTCCCGTTGGTAAGTATCAGATTCCCCGGAATAGTGATAATGCTGCCATTGGGGTTACCAGTGGCTCCGGCATTAAAAGTTACACCACTTACGTTATCTATTTCGGTTGTAACTCCTGCTGTTGTTGGATGGCCTGAACCTATTACCTGTGCAGCGAGGCCGGCATATACGATTCTGCTTCCTGAATTGTAAGCTCTATTAGCTACAGTGTTACGAATGTTTCCCTGAGTTGTCAGTGCCATCAATGCTCCCACAGAATTAAGTGAGCCGAGACGGATGGTTCCGTTTACAATAAGGTTGCCACTTCCAACAATTGCAGATTCATTTTGCATGTCCAGCACTGTTGACGCACCAATAGTAACATCGATGGTATTAGACATAGTGCCAGTGTTTGTAAATGACTGTGTGCCTGCAGTATTGAAGATAATTGCACCTCTCCCGGTACTTGCTTCCGTTAGCGTGCCAGCTATTAAGTTAAAATCACCAGTCAAATTCATAGTCCCTGTGTTCGCTCCATTGGAAAGTTCCAAAGTACCGGTGGTATTCATATTAAAATTGCCCGATACATTTAGCGTGTATGGCCCTGATGTTTTCAATGCTGACGTTGCAGTAGAATTATAATTAAAATCACTTCCAACATTAATTACACCACCACTTCCGGTTGTAACAAATGCCAGTTTTGAATTTCCATCAACCTCCAGAATTCCACCAATTGTAATGGTTGGGGCTGTTGTTGTAGCAAGTTCAAGTTGTTGTCCATTGGTCGTACTGACAATAAAATCAGTGTTTATGAGTTTCAGGTTTCCAGCCATATTAATTGCTGCCGACTGACCCGCACAATTCCATGTGAAGGTGTCGAAGCCACCGGAGGGGCTAAGACCACCAGGTACTGTATTAGTGATACCTGTAATGGTACAAAATGAACCTGTATTCCATGTTGCTGTTGGTATCGTACCGCCGTTACGCCCGTGTGTGTATGTTCCATTAAAAACAAGTGCCAATACCGAAGGACTTGTAAGTGCTCCGGTTCCAGTAATGGTCAAAGTGCCATTAACATCTAAGGCATCAGAAGTATTTGTGAGTGTTAAAGTATTGCTCGAAATAGTAAGTGTGGCGCCAGGATCCACTGTTGCCTGATCAATGGTCAAGTTTGAGGAAATCGTGACAATGTCATTGGCTTGAATCTCTATTGTACCACTGGCCGATGTTGGTGTGCTTGATGCCGCAATCCAATTACCAGATCCGTCGGGGCTTTCTACTTGCCAAGTACCAATCACGGTCCAGGAGCCTCCACCTGTACCATTGGAGCGAAAATTGGTCTGGCTTTTTGCTATTGAAGCCACTGCAAGGAAACCAAATAAGACAAAAATTTTCTTCATACTATGTTGTTCTAAATGTGATACGGCCTACCCTAGTCTAATAATCATACCATCAATCCTGATACGATGAACTTGAGTAACTATTCACCTATTGCTTCAATCTGGCAAAAGTAATCAAAATAATGCTTTTAATCAGGTTTAATGCCCTCACAAAGCCCAAGTGTAACCCTAAAAACCTAATATTTTGCATCACTAACATGGTTATGTTATCAAACTATGAAGGAAAGACCTTAGTAATCTGAGAAACAATAAAATTCAAGTCGTTTTCTTCAAGACCAGACCCTGAAGGAAGGCATAGACCCTTCTCAAATAGAGACTCCGAAGTCCCATTTAGGTAGGCTGGAGCATCTTTAAAAACTGGCTGTAAGTGCATTGGTTTCCAAAGCGGCCTTGTTTCAATATTTTCTGCTTCCAAAGCTATTCTTATGTGATCATTCCTATTCTTTTCACCAGCAATCAACATTGTTGTCAACCATCGATTTGAGAAACAGCCTTCCATTTCCGGCTGAAACGAAAAACCACAATTGCTTAGATTTTTCTTATAGAATTCAAATATTCTTCTTCGTTGTAATATCCTCGCAGTCAATACCGTCATTTGCCCTAGGCCTATACTGGCTGAGATGTTGCTCAGTTGATAGTTATAACCGATTTCTTCGTGCTGATAATATGGCACTGGGCTTCTCGATTGATTTGAGAGGAATCTGGCCTTTTCAATCAACTCCTTACTGGAAGAAATGATTGCGCCACCGCCTGAGGTTGTAATGATTTTGTTGCCATTAAATGAATAGATTCCAATGTCGCCGATTGATCCCATCCTCTTTTCAAAGTAGGTTGATCCTAATGCCTCTGCAGCATCCTCAATTACGGGGATCTCGTACCTGCGGGCAATGTCCATGATCGGATTCATTTGCGCAGGCATTCCAAAAAGATGAACAACGATAATCGCCTTTGGTTTTCTGCCTAATAGGATTCTACTTTGGATGGCTTGCTCAAGTAATGCAGGGTCCATATTCCAACTATCCAACTCCGAATCCACAAATACAGGTGTGGCCGATTGGTATATTATCGGGTTACATGAGCCTGAAAACGTAAACGTAGAACAAATAACTTCATCACCGCGACTAACTCCTAAAGCAATCAATGCCAAATGAATTGCAGCCGTGCCCGAGCTTACTACAAGGCAGTGATCTACACCATTATCGCTTGCAATCTGCTTTTCGAAAGCAACAAGTGCAGGCCCTGCGGGCGCAATCCAGTTTGATTCGAAAGCCTGCCCTATAAATTTCAGTTCCTCGCCACACATATGAGGAGGCGAAAGAAAAATCCGTTTCTTCATTTTCGTCCGGAGATTTTCTGAAAATAGACTGCCGGAATCAGCAATATCATCAAGGTAGGATTAATAATCAATCGATGAAGTTGTGAAAGTAAAGGCGAAGAAATTTCCGAGTCCCCCTCCCATTTCAATTTTATAAAGAGATAGACCGGAAACAGGATAAACAAATCAACCAACTGAACACCAAGTGCCAAACGAGTGATGGAGGCATTACGAAACCACGCAGAAATGATCATCAGCATGAAAATGTCATTTAAAAAAAGTCGGACAAATTTTCGCAGAGCAAATAGAAAATTGGCTGATGGTAAGTCGTCTGAGAAAGCAGTAATAAACGAAAGATCCTGGAAAAGGTAAATGAACAAAATACCCGACACACCAATCATTAGGAGTAAAATCCTGCTCCATTCTATTTTCAGAATATCATCTAACCTCCTTACCATCTTTTATTTTTTTTGTCCAGAAAAACCACAAGACAAATACCATCGCATAGATAATACCTGTGAAAAGATATTTATGAAAAAAATATAAATATTCAGGAAAGTAAAAGGCCGCTGCATAGAGAAGTGTAAGACGCAACAGGTTTAGAAGATGAATTCCAATTGATCCTAAAGTTAAGAAAGCAAAGAACAGTCGCACAGGGCCTTTATAGGCAACCAAAAAGCTCAAGTAAACAATGATCACATTTATACCATTACATCCCTCGAAAACGCTGATTACATTTTCCCTATCGTTGCTGATCGGTATATACTCTACAAAGATTGATGGGTAATCGGTAATTGTAGGGTCAAAAAAAGACAGAATCCATACAGTTTGATTGGCAACAGATTTTGTAACAGGGTCAGCCGTAGGGCTATAATAATTAATATACAAGCCATAGAATGTATTCAGCACCAGGTAAATGGAAACAAATACAATTAGAAATCGAAGTGCCGGTTTGTTTTCCTTAATGACAGAACTCGCACTCATTATTTCTTAAGTTTTCGTGCAGGGACACCAAGCAATTTCAGATCAGAATCAAAGCTTTTTGTCACTACAGAACCTGCTCCAACAAGGCAGTTCTCTCCAATTGTAATTCCCTGAATTATTCTGGAGCCTGTTCCCAATAAGCATCTTGAACCAATTGAAACATTTCCTGAAATACTGCAAGCGGGCATTACCGTGCAAAAATTTCCCAACTTAACATCATGACCTATAGTGCTTGCCAAATTTATAATGCAAAACTCTCCGGTTTCGATTCCAGTCGTAAGGATCACTCCCGCTGTTACGATCGACCCCCTTCCAAATTTATTCCTGTTTCTGTCACCAAGATTGGCACCCGGATGGGCAAGTACCGGAAAATTGATTTTATCATTAGTCGTCGTCTCAACTAAAACACGCCGAATGTTTGGATCTGCAACGGCAACAACAACAGACAAGTGGAATGTAACCAAATTTAATTCATTAATTCCACCTAAAATTTCTAGATCGTCAACTGTTGAATTCTTTTCTTTACCGTCATCGAAAAAGCCAATGACTTCCCATGTTGGTTTAAAATCGTTGATCTGTGCGATCATTGCCGCCACCTCCCGACCAAAACCACCTGCGCCAAAAATAGCCAGCTTATTTTTCAATTACCTGAAAATTTTTCTTCGTTCAAAGATACGTCCTTCCTGAAAGAAAGTAGCAACAAAAAAGTTTTGACCAGAATAAGAAGGTCAAGTTTGAAAGAAATGTTTTCTAAATAATACAAATCCAATTCAAATTTCCGAGGCCACGGAATAGAATTTCTACCGTTGACTTGCACCCAACCTGTAATTCCAGGCTTAAGTTCATGTCTTTTCTTTTGAGATTCATTGTACAATGGGAGATATTCCATTAACAATGGTCGAGGTCCAATCAGCGACATATCGCCTTTCAGTACATTCCAAAGTTGCGGCAGTTCGTCCAAAGAAAACTTTCTAAGCCATTTGCCAACATAAGTCAATCGTGCCTCGTCCGTTAATGACCTGCCGTCATCGGTTTTTCCGCCCTCCATCATAGTTCTAAATTTAATAAGAGTAAATGGCTTACAATAAAGACCGGGTCGCTGCTGCTTAAACCATATCTTTCCGCTACTCACAAAAAGTAGCGCTATAATGATCACTAAAAGCGGTAACAAAATAATCAACAGGAAAAGACTGATGATGAAGTCAATAAGCGGCTTACTATATCGGGGGTAGAAATGCATCAATTAAATTAACTTTTACCAGGTCAGAGTTTTAAAAAATAAAATTTTAGCCCTACATATAAAAGAGCAAGACCAAGAATCAGAAGTAAGCCAAGCCTATACTGATTAGCATATAATTCACTTGCAAAATGAATGACAAAAAAACTAAACAATACCTGAACGGTCATATAGATAGCGGTCATCTGTAAATGCGAGATCTTTGTACGGGCAACAATCACCTGATACAAATGCCAACGATGTGGCTTGAATATGTTCTCCCTTAAAATCAGTCGATGAACTATCGTCAAAACACTATCGACCCCATAAACACCCAGCAATAAAATGAAACCAAAATTATGAGAAGAATAGATCAGTTTCATCACCAGGTAAATAACAATAAAGCCCATTGATAGGCTTCCTGCATCGCCAGCAAAGCATACTGCCTTATTTCGAAAATTAAAAAAATTAAAAACCAACAAAGATATAATCACGACAAGCAACAGCCCATTATCTACAAACAAAAACATCTCTCTATTGATGTAAAACAAACTAGTCATCACAACTAAACTATAACCACCAGTAATACCATTGATTCCGTCCATGAAATTATAAGCGTTTATGGTACCCGTAACAATAATAAATACTATGAAAATTGCCCAGATCGGAAGTAAAAAGAAATTCAGTTGATAAAACAGTAAAAGAACAGAAATCCCCTGTACGCTAAATCTTAACAAGCGACTAAGGCCTTTGATGTCATCCGCAAGCCCAATAAATCCTATCAAAGTTAAACCCGTAATAAACAAGTAGCCCGGCTGCCCTGTAAATACAAAATAAATAAGAGGCGCCACACAAAAAATGAATCCGCCTCCGCGAATCGTGAGTTTTTCGTGCATACTCCGATCATTAGGCTTATCCAGGATTTTATACTTACGAGCAATTCTAAAGTACAACAACTCTAAAACTATGAGAGTCGGCAGCATTAATAAAAGATAATAATCATTCATGAAATGATCGAATCGTTTTAAGTAATCCCTCTTTAATACTGACTGGCAACGGCTTCTGAATACTTATTAAAAGTTTCTTGTTTGAAACAACAAAATCTTCCGTCAATTTCTGAAGTGACTTCGATTGACCTGTTATCTTACTCATCAATTTAATCCATCCCTCGGGCAAGTTCCAAACCCGCGGTTGTTTGCTCAGCGCACTAACGATCAACTGATAGAGTTCCGTTGTAGATAGAAATCCTTCATCAGCTACGTGAAAAATGCCTGATCCGATATCATCTCGTATAAACTCTTCAACAACAAAACTAAAATTATCAATACTCAAAAAAGATCGTTGATTATGAAAAGCTCCTAATGGGAATGGCAATCCGGTTTTTACATATCGATAAAGCAGATTCAAATTCCCCTTATTACCGGGGCCGTGGATCATGCAAGGTCTGAAAATATAAAATCGTTTGCCCTCACCCAGCCTCATCGATTGAATATATGCCTCTGCTTTTAGTTTTGATTTTCCGTAGTCAGTTACAGGTTGCACTTGCACCGACTCTTCCAAGGGCTCGACCGATACATCTGCCACAGCTTTCACTGAGCTGATAAAAAAAAATTTCTCTGCTTTAGATTTTAGGAATTCATTATATATAAACTGCGTCCCTTCAAAATTCACTCTAAAATAATCCTCTGGTCTGTAGTTACCACTTAAATCATGAGCAATTCCAGCTGTATGGATAACGGTATCAATTTGAAAAGCATCCAATTGCGTCGCCGAAAGCGTTTCAATAAATGTAACCTCCAGTTTTTCCGCAAAATTCTTCAGCTTTTCAGGGTGACGACTATGACCAAAAACTTTAAATTGATCCTGTCTCCTGAAGTGGCTTGCCAAATTGGAGCCAACAAAACCCGAAACGCCAGTGATTAATATTCTTTTCATTTGGCATTGAAAAGTTCGAAGAACTTGGTGAAATATTTTGGGTAAATTTTAAAGACGCTGGTCCTGATCCCGTTCTCACGACAACCTCGAATGATTTCGTTATTAAGCACAATATTACTCATCAGGTTTCTGGAGCTCACTCCACCTTTTCTCATAGTAACCATATTGATGGGTAAGAATTTGTATCTCAACTTGTTTACATATAAAAACCGAATCAGTAATTCATAATCGGCTGCAATTCTATAGTCTGTTTTAAAAAGCCCGAATTGCTGGTAATATTTCCTCCGTACAAAGAAAGTGGGATGCGCAGGCATAAATCCCCGGGCAAATTTGTCCGGATTCCAATTGGCAGAGGAATATTTACGAACCACCTTTTTAAGATTAGCCGGGTCAACAAAGACCAAGTTACCAAAGACAGCGTCTACCATTTCATTGGCAAAAGATGCAGCAACCTGCGTTATAATATCGTTGGATGAGTAGAAATCATCAGAGTTCAGGATTCCTACAACATCTCCTGTTGCCATTGCCACAGCTTTATTCATCGCATCATAAATTCCCTTATCGGGTTCACTTACCCACTTGCTCACACTGGTTTCATAAGATCGAATTATCTCCAGTGTACCATCTTTTGAATTACCATCAACAATAATGTATTCAATGTCTTTGTAGTTCTGTGAGCGAATAGATTCAATAGTATCTTTTATCGTTGCCGCTGAATTGAATGAAACTGTAAGTATTGAGATTTTCATCGTTCAATAACACAGTTTTCCAGGACGAGCATATCCATTTGAGTTCGCAAAAAACAATCCAGTGCTTCTGCCGGTGTATTTACGATGGGTTCATTTTCATTGAACGAAGTATTAAGCAAAATAGGAACGCCTGTTCTCTCTCTAAACTTATCAATGAGCGCGTGATATTTTGGCGATACTTCCTTCATGACAGTTTGCAAACGGCCAGTGCCATCCACGTGAGTCACAGCTGGAATGATTTCACGTTTCTCTTTGCGGATCGGAAATACTTTCTCCATGAAAGGCACGTCCTCTATCCTTTCAAAATAGTCACCAGTGTATTCCTTTAGAATTGATGGAGCAAAAGGTCGAAAACTTTCTCTTCTTTTTATTTTTGAATTCAATAGCTCTTTTGCCTTCGGGTTTCGTGGATCTGCCAGAATTGACCTTGCACCCAATGCCCGCGGTCCAAATTCTGCCCTGCCGCTAAACCAGCCAACTACTCCAGGCTCGATCAACTTATTCACCACTTTTTCATACAACTGTTCATCCTCAAAACGCACATATTTTATGTTACGTTTCTGCAGAAAAACTTCTATCTCTTCATTAGAGAACTTACTCCCCGTATAAGCACTATATACCGCTGGTGTCCTTTTCTGTTTCAATAAATGATTATACACATACAATGCACTTCCCATGCTAATGCCAGCATCGTGACCCGCAGAGGGGATGTATAAATTTTCAAAGGCTGTATTCTCTAAAATTTTCCCGTTGGCAACCGAGTTCTGTGCCACCCCACCGGCAATACAAATATTCTTCAACCCCGTACGTTTTTGCAAATGGTTCAAAATATGTAAAATCAATTCTTCACAAACCTTCTGCACACTCGCTGCCAGGTCTTTGTGTTTTTGTGCAAGTTCTTCACCATGATCTCGTGGCTTACCAAATACTTCTAAAATCTTTTTTCCATATAGTGCTGATATCTCAGGCACGTTTGTTGAATAATCAAGTTTGATTTCAGTCGTGTTAGCAAAATAATCGGCATCCCAGCCAAAGAGTCCATTCGGCTTAAATTGCAAAACCTTCCTCACCTGTTCTACATATATAGGATTGCCATAGGGTGCAAGCCCCATCACCTTGTACTCATCTCCATAATGAGGAAAGCCAAGATATTGCGTAAACGCTGTATAGAACAATCCAGCGGATACAGGAAAATCTATCGAGTCGAGAACCTCAATTTGATTTCCCTTCCCTACTGCAATCATTGTCGTTGTAAAATCACCTGAACCATCGATTGACAGAATCGCAGCTTCATCAAACGGGCTTGCAAAAAAAGCCGAGGCCAAGTGACTGCGGTGATGTTCAACGTTTTTGATTTTGAGTCTAATGTCCGCCTCATGCAATCCGCTGAGAGCAGAGAGTTCCTTTTCAATGCTGGTTATTTTCTTCCTGTTCTTAAATCGATCGAAAATGACTGTGTTTTTTTTTGTTATATTTTTCAAAACAAATAACGCCTTTCTAAAAAACTTAGCTTTAGTGTCACGCCCGATACATATATAGTCTACATCGGCGAGTGTAACCCTCGCTTCTTTCAAACAGAATTGTATTGCCTGCGACGGGAAGCCGGCCCAGTGCTTGATTCTTCGAAAACGCTCTTCCTCGGTTGCTACTATTAAAACTCCATCTTTAAAAATTGCAGCTGAGGAATCAGCATGATATGCGTTGAGGCCAAGAATGATCATTTCTAAATTTTATAAAACCCAAAGCTAAATAAAAGTTGACTGCTGAATGTGTGGCTTTTTAGTTATCATCATTAATAATTCTCGGAGAGTTACGTAGGCAGGTGATCCGAAAAAAGACTTTGGTATTGAGCCTTAAAATCATTTATTGAAAAATAACGTTTAGCCAACCCATGAGCGCCATTTGAAAACATTGAATATTCCTCCTGATTAAGATTAACAAATTCTTGAATTTCATCAGCCCAGTCTTTAGCAGAAAATGTATTAATCGTAATACCGGCAGTTGATTCGCGCACATCTCCCCATGGAGTATGCTGGCTTACAAGTACTGGAACCCCCACACTCAGTGACTCATAAATGGCATGCCCGAAGTTTTCACCTTTAGTAGGTAGAATAAAGGCATGATATCCTGACAATATCACTTGCACATTTTCGGGGCTAACCACACCACGATACCGAATGCTATGTATTTGCCCATTCAGAAGCCGCTGGCAGCGTACCCAGTAAGGTTCGTCTTTTATCGGGCCATAGATATCGAATTCAATCGGGGTTTTCAAAAGCAAAAGAGCCTCAAGGACCAAGTGCAGGTTCTTTTTTTCCGCAATCAGCGATAAGTAAATCAATTTTAAGTTGCCTGATAATTTTTTAATTGGAGTTATCGAATCGCCATATCTCTTAGACACATTTGTTGCCAGCCTTACTGTAGTCTTTGAGCCAGCAATCTTTTTAATGTCCGCAGCCTCCTGATTGTCTGTGGCATGCCAGATAACCCCTTTGAATAATCCTGCTGTTTTGAGTAGAGACAAAAACACTTTCTTCTTGAGTGGCTTTATTTTTAGAGCTCCTTCCTGCAACATTCCGCGTGGAGCTATTATTACTTTTTTATTATAGTTTCTCGCAACCCAAAGCGGAAGAGAATTGTAAAGCGGCTGAAAGATTCCGTTGACGTAAATAAAATCAGGATTAGTCTTTTTAATGGCAGACGTTACTTTCCTGGCAACTCCGTTTGAGGCATAGTACACCTGTACGTTTGAAGTATAGGCATTCCACTCATCGGGTTTAATTCCAGGCAGAAGAGATGTTTCTCCAATTTCGCGGGCGCCACAAAAAATATAAAATTCAAAGCACCCATTAAGTTCGTTTACCATGTTTGCCAATGATTGTACCGGCCCACCTGCTTTAAACGCAGGGCTGAAATGAGAATAAAAAATCAAAATGCGTTTCAAGAATGAATTGACTTAGGCAGAACTCCTGACTCTGCCTTATGGTTCCAGAACCGGTGACGAATATAGTTTACAACCAGAAAAAGAACGAATCCCTTAATCATACCATTAAAGAAAATATAGAAATCGTTGTTGCCTCGAATCAAGTAGGTTAATATCAGTGGAATCCAAATGATATTGAGCGGATCCGGAAGAACATATTTTGTCATAAAGTAATACAGCAGTCTGGCTATAATAGCACCAAAAATAAAAAGCGCGATGAATGAGCCCGTCTTTCCAAAATTGATGTAGAAGTCGCCCAGGATCCCAATTGACATCGAGGTGTTCCCTCTCAATTTGTGACCGGTATATTTATAAAATTTATCCTTTGAGTTAACTGATTTCTTATCTGAAAAAAAAACTCTTGGCAGAATCGATGCAGTGATATCACTTATTATCTCTCCGCCATTTGAAAAAGGCTCTTTAGATGGAACATGTCGCAAAGTTAATCCTAGATGCCATCCCTGGGTAAGTCTCCCAACTGTACTAAGAACTCCTTTTGATTGAGAATAAGATTCATCCTTACCCTCTTGCCTCTCATTCTCAACCAGGTCAGTTAACAATTGTATACCACCCTCTCTTTTGCCCGACCATGTTTCGTTGCGATATTCTTGCTTCACAGCCTGAATGGAGACTATAATTGGAACTAAAAAAAGAATGAAAGTGAAGCGGACCCAAAAAGGCAAACTGAATCTCAAAGAAATAAAAAACAGCAAATACATCAACCAGATATAAAAAAGCACAAATACGCCACCCGTCAACACTGCAGCGGCCAATTGCAGGTATACTACAGCTATGAAAATGTAATTGGTCTTTGATTTCGAAAATAAAAAGCAAAACGATGCCAGGTATTTCAGATACCCCGTAAAAGAAACAACTGAACCCAGCCAGGTAAAACCAGCCCAATAGACAAAATCGAAGGCATAGGATATTATTAAAAGATAAAAGCCCAGCTGACTAGCTTGAACTGGGTCAATCTTCTTTATAGACTCTCTAATGTCTACGTCTTTATTAAACAATACAACACCGGCAAAAAGTGAAAGGAACGCCGGGATAGCGTAGTCAAAGTACCTGTCGGCCTTAATAGTCATTTGATATCTCAGTTCATGGTATTCGAAGTAAATCAAATGTGTGGAGAAGATGTATTGAACAAAATAAATTAATATGAATAGATATAAGACCGGAAACACCCTGTTAGCCTTCCAGATAAGGAACAGGTACATTAATAAAACAACAACAATTTGAAATGAGGTATTCACAATTTCTGTTATAAATTCATGGTCAGCCAGGTAAGCTTCTTCTCGATATCTCAATTTTATCGATACCATAAAAATACGGTGCTCTGGCCACAATTAATCCATCCTCCGAATAAGTATCATTCAGGTCAGCATTGGCGATTATAACAAATTTCCTATCGAGCAGAAAGTTAAGGCATCTTAGATGTACTTCGCCAGAATGGGTGGAGATAAAGACATACCCGACTTTATGTTCAGAAAATGTTTTAACGGAACCGAGAAGCATTTCATATTCAAATCCCTGGATATCGCTGTGCAAGAGGTGAATGAAATCAATCGACTTCTGATGAACCAAGTCATCAATAGAAATGCTATCGCCAGTAATCGCCTTCTCAGAATTCTTCTCAACAAACGCTTTAATGAAAGTCCCTCTGAACTTGTTTAGCTTAAAATTCCGTATCCCCTGTCCAATATTAAATTCGTCGGGCTCGATCATATAATTAGTCGCATTCGTAATTTCCTTTTGAAACCACATGGAGTAAAAACTCCAGAAGGCACCCATTTCTATCATCACAGCGTTTTCAGGTAACGTTTTTAATACTTCCATAAAAACACGTTCCTCCTGAGGCTCGTGCACACCCTTGCTTAGCAAGAGCATTTTTGAATATTCGGGGCCATAGTAACTTCCTAAATAAATTTTTAACCCATTGTGCATAATTTGTTTTCCCCTAATGATTTTACCTGCGTCTTTCACTTTGGGAATGTATTCATTATCGGGGCTTTTAAGTACATTTTGTATTCGCATATCCCATTGACTCGAGGTCTTATAATTCCTGAAATAGGAATCGAATAATCCAGAGGATGATAAGTGATATCCTATAATTTTTCTGATAAATAAATTCCTACGCGCAAAGACCCTTATTGAGGAAAACATGAAATAAAAACAATTTACGTGTTGCTCTTTGAAATTCATAAATCACCCTAATCTTCTTTGCCTAAATTTTTCGATCGGTTTAACGATATATAAATTTAATAGGATAGAAAATCCAATAGACAAAACTGCTAGAAGATTGCCAACATATTCAACTTTTTGTAATCCTAGGGGTATCAATAAATAATAAATTAGCATGTGAGAAATATAAACTGGGTAAGAAAGCTCGCCTAAAAAATAATCCCACTTCCAACTCCGGGTCGCGTTAAAGATTATAGGAATCGTGCCTGCAAAAAGGGGGTAATAAATCAAAGTTTTATAAGGCAACCGAATGTTTTCATAAAAGACCACAAGAGAAGTAACAATTATTAAACTTAGTATCGGCATCCATTCCGCTGTTGTTTTTCCTTTTAAAGGAACATAAATTTTATATGCTAAGGCACCGACTATGAAAAACAAAATTTCATTGGGAAAAAATCGGTACGACCACGGGTCAAATTCTAACCCAATTGATGTTAAAAAAAGCCTGAGACTTAATGATAGAAAAGCAATAGTCAAAAGCACCCATAAATTTTTCCGTACGATGAAGGGGGCAATCAAATAAAAGGCTATTTCTATTCCTAAAGTCCAGGCCTGCGGAACCAAAAGGAATGAACTTAGCTGAGGATTTGTAGTCGCAAAATTTTGAGTAAAAAAAAGGTGCCCTGTTGCTGTATCTATTCCCAAGAACATAACTACATCTTGACCAACCAGGAACAAATTTGTGAATACCATAAAAATGAACGCGGGAAGAATTTCATGGTAGCCATATTGCTGCCCGTACTCAAAATAAGAATGAAGCTTACCGGCAAAAGAGCCATGACTTAAGAAAAAAGAGCCAATGGATAAAGTAATAGTTATGAATACTATTGTCCAATAAATTGGATAAAGCTTAAGCAACCTGTTAGAAATAAAAAGATAGTAAGAGTTGTTTTGGTCTACATATTTCTCATTCAAAACCAGTGACATATAAAAACCAGAAATAATATAGAACGATTCAACCGCAACTTGTCCGCCAACGAGATGAGCTCCCAAAATATTTCCGGAGTGAACTGCGACCACGGAAAGCGCTAATAATAGCCGAAGAATGCCCATGTTCTTACTTACATTTTTAAATTACTCATTTGAAAGCACCAGGGGTTAAATGAACTCAATTTTTTCAATTTTTGGTAAGAAAGTAAAAGCCTTCAAACAAGATGTATGAAATGAATGATACTAGAAGTAAAACAATCACAGATAGCACAAAAAGGGCATTTACATTAATAAACGGCGAAATAGTTAGTAAATCTCTCAACTGATTGACAACTATGCCAGAAATGATCCAATGCCACAAATACATACTATATGAGTATTTACCAATCAAACTCATGAACTTAGTTTCTAAAAAGGATTTAACAATGGATGGATGACTTAATGTGTTTACAATAAGCAATGCGTACCCCATGGTGAGCAATGGGAGATCAAAAACCCGGGCAGCTATTCCCAGGCTATCTTCCCTGTAATGAAAGCCAACAGTCATCAGTACTCTGCCAACACCTGCCAATAATATCCCGACTACTATTCCCCAGTAGCTTCGGCAATACCATCCGCTGGAATTGTTTAAATAAAGGCGTGCTGCTATTACACCCATCATGAATTCGATAAGGCGATTGAAAATGGAATAGTTGATAATACTAAATGCATCGTTGGGATGGATCCAGAAAATGAAACGAATCGCAAGACACAAAAGTAAAATAATTGTTGCTGAAGCTTTAAACGATCTACTAAGGAAAGCAATAATAAATGGTAATAGAAGGTAAAAATGCCATTCCGTACCCAAAGACCAAAAGTGAGGGCCGTACTCTGTCTTCTCATCAAATAGGTTTCTGACAAACAGGATCAGTTTGAACCAATAATTCCAACTAAACTTTGATAGCGAGAAGTTCACTTCATAGAGTCCATAAATAAAAGCGGCAAAATAAAAGGTTGGCGCAATTCTTAGCCATCGTTTTTTAAGGTATTGGAAATAAGAACCAATAGTAAACGCCTTGTTTTTTGTGACATACATCAGATACATACAAAATCCGCTGATCACAAAAAATAAGTCTACTCCTGTTCCAAAAAAAGATATTCCAGCCGCGACATTTAGTTTAAAGATGATAAGGGAGGGATTGCCAAGAAACATCCAGATATGCGCCCATAAAACGCCAAGCACTGCTACAGCTCTAAAGCCATCCAGTGCATCAATTCGTTGGGTCATTGAGCTATATTTTGTATTTGGGAGATCAACGAGGCATTATTTACATCAAAAGGTCCTTCAAAGAGGGTTCGGGTTTGATCATCGCGCAAAGGTTTATGGATATGATCTGGATGCATAATGATCGGTGAATCTGATAAAAATCCTGACCAATAACTAAATGTGCTGCCAGCCGAAGGCACGATAATTTTACTCTTGCTGAGCAATAGCATATCAACTATATCACTATTTCCTTCGGCTATCGAAATAGCCTGAAGATCAAGTAGGTTCTTAAACTCAGAAGGGTTTCCATCGGTAAAAATGGTCACAGGAAGATTCTTACCTGCCACATGACGTATTGATTTGATCACATTAATAAAATACTCTTCCGGTGTACGGGTAGCTCCCACCTTTTTAAAGTCCTGGCCCTGTTGAAGCTTTTTAAAATCACCCATCCTTATGTGAACCCCAATTACCGGTGTTTTCTGACTGGCTAATTTGTCTTTTATCGACTCGGAAATATTTTGCAAAAAAAGTTTGATTACCAAACTTCGATAATCTTTCAACTCGAAGAAATAATCGCTCCAATGAGGTATTTTAGTAAACTGGTAGACCGCATTTTGGGGGAGAGCATCCAGTTTGCTGAGATTTGGCTCGTTCACAATCTCATTTTTATTTATTCTCGAGACTTTAATTCGATCAAGTAATTCGCCGGGCAGGGTTTTTTGAAACGTGAAGTAGTTAATATAATTCCTCTTCGATCTTTCCCCTCTCAAATAAGTCCCGACATTTAGTTTATAATACCCTACAACAGTAAAAGGTAAATTGTTCAACTCGGCAAAGACCAAAGTTTTCATCATCGAAAACAACTGATTTCCAAGACCTGCCTTGGGCAACCTGCAAAGCACCATATTCATCTATAGATTTTTTTTATTCAAGCATAAACTACAGCTCCTCATTTACGATTCACTTATCCCGATTTTTCGTTTACTAAACTGACCAATAAATCCTTTATTATGCCAGACTGAATTTCTGTAGTTAATTGTTGAGCAGCACGATTTTCTAAAAACATACTAACTTCAATTCGTTTGTCTTTATCTACAATCAAATTTTGAATGATATTTTTCAACGCCTCTGCGTCACCTTCTTTAAAAACAAGCGAATTCACATCGACCAAATCTTTGAGATGTCCGGAATCTGAAACTACTGTTACGCAACCACACGCCATTGCTTCCTGAACCGCCCTACCATATTGCTCCTTAAAATTGGGTGTGGTGATTGAAGGCGCCACCATAACATCAGCTGCCCGCATATAATTGGCAATTTCAAAATGATCGGCTTCGAAATATAAAACCCGATCACTCATTCCAAGCTGTTTTACCATTTCAAGTATATAAGTCGTATAGACATTTTCATTATCGTGATGGCTATCCAACAAAAGTTTCCAATTTAGATTCTTGATACTATTTAGGGCCTGCAGAAGAATATGAACCCCTTTTTGCTTTACAAGCCTGCCAAAATAGGCAACCAATACTACATTTTCGTCCAAACCAAGCTTAGCACGATATCTTTGACGAGAATTCGCCTCCCTACGAAAAATTTCTTTATCAAATCCCAAAGGAATGCGTTTTACATTTCGGTAGCCATACGAGTTAAATATTTTCTCGCCATCCTTGTTTATCACCAACAAACCGTTCACACATTTTGTCATTAAGTAATTCAATGTTGTGATTATTAAATTCACCGGTACAGCACGCAGCCCCCTTGATTTCGCTGTTGTTATAAAGCCACGCCCAAGGTTTTCATAGGATTGGGCAATAAAAATCGCATTGTTTTTTCTGCACCAGTTTGCAACCCCAATCGCTATCCTTGAAACAGGATCATTCTCCAATAAAATTATATCCGGTTTACTCGTCTCTAACCAAGGAAATAATTGTGGGTAATGATATGTACGAGGGTTTTTGCCAACAAGCGTCATGGGAACAATTTCTGGATCCTCAGGTACTTTTGGTTCAACCCTTAAGCCAGAAATTGCCTCAGGAACAACCAAATGAATATCCGGATACGCATTTTTAAGCAACCGATAAACTGATCGATTGACACTTCGAATACCGGCGTGAGAAATAGCCAATATTCTCACCTTTCAGAAACCAATCCTAACTCCTTCATTAAAATACCGTGTTTATTCTTGAATTCTTCAAAGTAAAAATACTTATGAACCATCACTACTGCATTCTTCGCTTTTTCACAGCGAAGCTCTTGGTCAGTCAATAACAGAGCTAATTTGGCCGCATGATTTTCAATATTCATGGGATCAATAGCAAAACCGTTCCGCCCATCGATTACTGCTTCCTGAGAGCCATCCTGATTACCTA